>JARCMA010000491.1 GCA_030248405.1 Microcoleus sp. MP8IB2.171 | reverse complement strand
GAGTTCATAAAAGTCATATTATGGTTTTGTCACAAAGATGAGACGGCGGTTGAAACCGCGTCTACACAAACGATGTCCGCCTCCGCGGACTCAAGAAAGATAGGAGGTACGGTTGAAACCACGTTTATACAAACGATGTTCGAGATGAGACGGCGGTTGAAACCGCGTTTACACAAACAATGTCCGAGATGAGACGGCGGTTGAAACCGCGTCTACACAAACAATGTCCGAGATGAGACGGCGGTTGAAACCGCGTCTACACAAACAATGTCCGCCTCCGCGGACTGAAGAAAATAAGATGGTTTTAACCGCCGATTCTTTAACCTGCGGAGGCAGGTTTTGTCTGTATAGACGCGGTTTCAACCGCCGATTCTGTATAGACGCGGTTTTAACCGCCGATTCTGTATAGACGCGGTTTCAACCGCCGATTGTTCTTAAAATACTTAACAGGGTTAAAACCGTGCAGCCAAACACTGCTTCAAATGTATATCTTCGCGAAGGTTTATAAGGATAAGAATTCCAAACGCGCAGTTCTCCATTAAAGCCGCGCGATGCTAAACTCAGGGAAACTTGACGGTAGTTTACTAAGGTTCGCTGCAACAATTGTCCGATTAAAATGCTTAAACTGTGCATTCCTAATTTCCAAGTGCGATAGCCGCAGCGGGAGTTTTGGGCTGTCCAAAGTTCGTCGGCGATCGCCAATAAGCTAAAAATAAAGCGGTACATTAGTAATAGCAGTTCTGTGACTAACTCTGGACACCTTAATTTGCGGAGAATTTGCAAGATTTCGGTGAATGGCACCGTCAACAGGATGAAATACATACAGCTTGTGGATGCGAAGGCGCGGGCAAATAGCAAGCTCACTTGGTATATTCCAGTGCGACTCACATAGATATAAAAAGTGCCGAGGCTAATTCCCCAACCTTGCCAAATATCCCACTGAATTTCCTGGATTCGATCGCCCGCAACCGCACCCATCGCCAACGCAGGCAAACTCGTCAGCAAAAACACCAGCGGTAGCCAAAGCAACCGTAGATAGAGTTTCGCCGGAATTCCCGCATAAACAACGATCCAGATTGTCAACCATAGGCCGATCGACAACTGCACCGCTGCATGGGAAACTAGAGACAGGATTAAAAGGGCGATCGCAAATGATAGTTTGTGAGATGGCGGCAAACCACGCAAGCGATTTGTATAAGCCAGACTATCAATTTGATGGTTCATTCCAAGGTTTTGTTGTCAGATTGTTGTTGAGATTGCGATCGGCCTTTATACAACCCAATGACGTAGCCAATTACGCCAGCCCCCATCGCCGCTTGAGACGCAAACAGCAAACTTTCAATTTCGCCACTTGCCGGTTCAAAGAAGTGATTGAACCAAGGTTCATAGCTTGGTTCAATTTCGCTAATTGCTTTTTCAGCTTGGCCATCAGCGCCGCCGTATTCACCCCGCACAAATACCAGAGGAATAACAGCAAGAACCACCACAGCACCAACCAATAACCAATTTTGTCGCGCGGTAGCTTGCTGATTTTTTGTAGGCTTTTGATTCACGACTTTATGACTCCTGTCTCAATAATTTCAAAGTTTCCAACTCCGGCTTTCCGTAGGAATGTAGCCAATTCCAGACTAATACAGTCAGCAATCCCTCACTAATCGCCAGGGGTACTTGAGTAATAGCAAAGATGCTAGCAAACTTAATAAACGAAGCCATAAAACCGCCGCTTGCTGCGGGAAAAGCCAATGCTAATTGAATCGAAGTCATCACATAAGTCAGCAAATCGGCCAAAGCCGCAGCACAAAAAATTGCCGCCCGCTGACTACCAGTTCGCAATAGCAAATGATAGACAAAATACGCAGCAAAAGGGCCAACAATTGCCATCGAAAACATATTTGCTCCCAGGGTTGTCAAGCCGCCGTGGGCCAACAAAACCGATTGAAAAAGCAGCACTAAAGCGCCGAGTACAGCCATCACCGAAGGGCCGAACAAAATCGCACCCAAACCAGTACCCGTCGGGTGAGAACAACTACCCGTTACCGAAGGAATTTTTAAAGCAGAAAGCACAAAAGTAAACGCACCCGCCAAAGCTAACAGCAGTTTAAGTTCCGGGTGTTCTTTTGTAATTCGGGCGATCGATCGCAAACCGACTAGAAAAAAAGGTAACGCCACTATCCACCAAAACGCCGCCCATTGCACCGGCAAAAAACCTTCCGAAATGTGCATAGCTGCAGCGGGCGTTGCCGATGCTAGGACAATATAACAACTTAAGCCAGCCATCAATCCCAGGCTGACTAATTTCCGATTTCTGGCCTTCACGCTGAACCTCGCAGATGAGACTAAGTAAACAAACACATCGGCGGGCATCCTGACTCAGAAAGCGACATGGCTTTCATTACAGTTGCGGGACAGCGCCGGACTTACACCGAACTTTCCCCGTTTCCTCTAATGGCTGCTCCCCATTAGAACCGAATGATTAGCTTAGTATAGTCGATCGCGCAACTCTCAGCAAATATTTTACAAAAATTCATTCAGATTAAGTAAGTCAAGATTACCTATCTTCTCCCTTCTCTTCCTTCTCTTCCTTCTCTTCC
Organism: Microcoleus sp. MP8IB2.171; assembly: GCA_030248405.1. Classification (GTDB taxonomy): domain Bacteria; phylum Cyanobacteriota; class Cyanobacteriia; order Cyanobacteriales; family Microcoleaceae; genus Microcoleus. The sequence continues at coordinate 5,368 of JARCMA010000491.1, read as the reverse complement.
TTCTCTTCCTTCGCGTCTTCGCGCCTTCGCGGTTCGTCAAAATCTTAACCAAATTCCCAAAAAACACAAAACAAGTAAACGCTATAATATTAGTGAGTTTTGAGAAAAGCCGCCATGTTAGATTACAACTTTCCGACGCACTGGCCCTCAGCCGACGAACTACCAGACTCAGATGAAACACCAGTGGATAACGAACTGCAAGAATTAATCCCAGGATTGCTAAAAGCAATATTGCTCATAATTTGGGCAGAACGCATGGACTGGTTTTTTGGCATAGATATGGGACTTTACCATCACCCTAAGAAACCAGCTATTGTGCCAGATGCCTTCTTGAGTTTAGGTGTGCAACGGTTTTCTAGGGAAGAATTGCGTCCCAGTTACGCAGTGTGGGAAGAAAAGGTGATGCCAATTTTTGTCCTCGAAGTCGTTTCCCCGACTTATCGACAAGAATACACAGATAAGTTGGAAGAATATCAACGTTTAGGTGTACTGTATTACGTCATTTATGCTTCCAAGCGCCGCGATCACCCCCATTTGGAAGTACATAAGTTAGTCAATGGCAAGTATGAATTACAGCCAGAAAATATAGTTTGGATGCCAGAAATTGGTTTGGGAATTGGTTGTGAAAGGGGCAATTATTCTGGGGTTACAAGGGAATGGTTGTATTGGTACGATGCTGAGGGAAAACGTTATTTGACTCCTGAAGAACAGGTTAAGGAATCAGCGCAACGCCTCCAACAGGAATCCCAACGTGCACAACAGGAATCCCAACGTGCACAACAGGAATCCCAACGTGCACAACAGGAATCGCAGCGCGCCCAACAGGAATCCCAGCGCGCCGATCGACTGGCGGAACGTTCCGATCGATTAGCTGAACGATTGCGAGAGTTGGGGATAGATCCTGATAATCTGAATTGATTGCCTGATATTTAGTATTTCCTGGGGGCAATCCCGCCGTGTTTGCTCCGCATTTTCTTGCCACAATAGTAGTCTAATATCAAAGTTATAATCTGAATAAGTTTTGATAAAAGCCACCATGTTAGATTACAACTTTCCGACGAATTCACCCTCAGCCGAAGAACGACCAAACTTATATCAAACATCTGTGGATCGCGAACTGCAAGAACTAATAACAGGATTGCTAAAAGCAATATTGCTCATAATTTGGGCAGAACGCATGGACTGGTTTTTTGCTATACAGATGGGTATTTACCAGGACTCAGACCAACCAGCCATCGTGCCAGATGCTTTCTTAAGTTTAGATATAGAACGGTTTTACCATGAAGAATTGCGTCCCAGTTACCTATTGTGGGATGAAAATGTCATACCAACTTTTGTCCTCGAAGTCGGTGAAACGACTTATGGCCAAGAATATACCGCCAAATTGGAAGAATATCAAAGTTTAGGCATACTTTACTATGTCATTTATTCTTCTCGCCGCCGCCGTAAACCCCGTTTGGAAGTGCATAAGTTAGTCAAGGGCAAGTATGAGTTACAGCCAGGGCATCCAGTTTGGATGCCAGAAATTGGTTTGGGAATTGGTTGTGAAAGGGGAAATTATTCTGGGGTGACAAGGGAGTGGTTGTATTGGTATGATGCTGAGGGAAAACGTTATCTGACTCCTGAAGAACAGGTGAAAGAATCAGCGCAACTCGCCCAACAGGAATCCCAGCGCGCCCAACAGGAATCCCAGCGCGCCCAACAGGAATCCCAGCGCGCCGATCGACTGGCGGAACGTTCCGATCGACTAGCTCAGCGATTGCGGGAGTTGGGGATAGATCCTGATAATCTGAGCTGATGGCAGTGGAGAGTACCAGACTGACCGACTCTAGACGCTCAGAAACCGGGTTTTTCCACCGAGATCGATCGCCATCAACGGAGGATTTTTCGGAAACAACCCGGTTGCTGCGGAAAGCAATGTGTGAATATTTATCGCAAAAAGAGGTTATTAAATAATGGTCATGGATATCCGTTATTACGATGTCATCGGCTTTGGTGATGAAGTTCCAGGAGTTCTAGCTGTTATCTCTGCAGCCAGAGAATATCGTCGCCGGACAAAGCGCTATCCGCGAGTTTTGCTGATGTCTAAAGGAAACTTGCAAGAAGGAATTGGCGGGCATTTAGTCAGAGGCGGTCTTGCTTATTTAGATAGAAGTCAGATTAGTCAAGAACTTAAACAATCTTTAAATTTAGATACCTTTGGTTCACCGCCGGCAATCTATAAAGAATTCCTGCAAAAATCCGGTGTTACGACAATTGCACTTGATTCCGGCAAAGCCAGTGCAGCCCTGAAAGAAATGCTGTTACAAGCTGGAGTCGATATCCTCAGCAAAGTAGAAATTCAATCAGTCAATAAAGAACGCCAAAAAATTGCCAGTATAACCACCTCTAGAGGCACAGTTTATGCCGGCAAGCAATTTATTGATGCCACTGTCAATGCCGAATTAGCTCAAGCTGCCGGCGTGAGAAAGCTGCAGGGATTTGAAACATTCGGTCTGCCTAACTCAGAACTTCCAGTCACCCTCGTTTTTGAAACTCAAGGACTCAGTGCAAGAGCACTGAAAGAATTCGATTACATTTATCTAAAACGCTTCACAAACCTGGCCGATTCAGAGGCTCAAAATTTTTTGCTGCACGCTGCCGGCAAGGATGCCCAACTAGCAGAAAAACTCCGGCGGGAAATGATCGACACTAGAGGCAATCTCAAAACTCTGTGGGCGGGAAAAGATTACATCGATGTTCGCTCGCCGGCTCTGTCTGTAGCTTACCACTCCTTTAGAGGAATAAAGCTATCTTTTCCTGAAACCGGCATAATGTTAGATCTGGGAAATATAGCAATACTTCCCAATGAAAGACTTTCGTGGAATGCGCTTTTATTTGCAGTCACCGCCAGCGAAGCGGAAGCCTTAGCGAGAAACGGGAGCAAACCCACGGCTAATATGCAAAACGAGATATTATTTCTTGCAGCTTGGCTGAGGAGTTTGGGGGCTACTTCTGTTACTTCTGCCTCAGAACTTTATATCAGACACGCCGGCAATGTGACGGGAGTTGTAGAACCTTTAACTGGCACACAAATGCTGTTAGGTGGCGTACCAGCTAATGAGGCACTAGGAACATTTAGCTATTATTTTGATATACGTGGAGGCATCCAGGGTATTGAGGAGAAAGCAAACAGTCTAGGATGGTTTAAAAGTATGGCTTTTACAAAGCCTACCTTCAATATTGGCATCCGCCACGCATTAATTAAAAACGTTCCTAACCTGGCAGTGGTCAGTCCGTGTTCGGGATTTGAAGGGTTGGCCTGTTCTGCAGGCAGAATTGTTGAATTCAACGTCGCAGTTGGTCAAGGTGTCGGTATCGCTGCGATTAATGCCCTTCTAAATAACAAAAATCTAGCCGATGTATCTAACCGAGAAGTGAGACAAGTTCTCGTTGAAACAGGTCAGTTACCTAGAATTTTTGGAGTGGCAAATAATGCTGATGGAATGCTATTGGCGCAATTCGAGAATCTTGTCACTTCGGATGCTATTGCGTAATAGCAATTTCAATTAGTCCTGGACGCATCAAAACCTTCATAACCGCGTTTTTTGCCCTGTTCTGGGGTCTGTAACGCGTCTTTCGGCAAAAAAACCAGGTTTCTGACCACCCGTGCGTCCAGGACTATCAATAAACAATGCAGTAGTAGGTTTGGCCCGTGGAACAAAACTTAACACAAAAGTTAAGCAAGAAATGAGTGAAATTGCTATTAATATTATGTCCCATCGAACGACAACAATCACGTTAATTTGTAGTGAGGACTTTAATCCTCATAAAATTCTGAGGATTTCCGTCGTCACTACAAACCTATAACGGTGATTTTACGGGAAATTATATAATACTCGATCGCCTGCACCGAATTATTGTGCTGCGCGGCACTAATCGGTTAAACAAATTTTCAACTTGAGACTTCGCTGGATTTTTCCAGCTTGGTTTCCCGCACAAACAAGAAAAGCGGGAAAGCACATGAAAACGAAACAAGCACACCCAGAAGTATGTACAGCCCTACAAAACTTATAGTACCAAGGCAGTACAAGGCCCAGAATTGCTAGGATGAGATAAATGATTCGCTTAACGCTCATAATTACCATACCTGTTCTTTGATCAACTGTATTACCCTACTCGTTAACAACCCATCCTTACTTCTTCTGCGGGCACTTCGGATGAATCCCCCCCTGCAAACAAATGTAAGCAATTTGACTTTTATCTAAATTCTTAGCCTCCCCAAAATCAACTCCTTGGAATCGACCGGATTTACTACCAGTCGGATTTTGAATAAATTGATCCGAAGCTGTTTTCCCCAGAAACACAGCGCCTTTAAAATTCGCTCCCGCTAAATTCGCGCCCCTAAAATCAACCGAACTCACCTCCGCATTCCGCAAATTCGCATCTTGCAACCGAGCATCTTTGAAATTTACGTTGGTGAGTTTAGTCGAAGTCAAATCGGCATTTTGTAAGTTTGCGCCGCTCAAATCAGCACCGGACAAATCAGCACCTTGCCATTCCGATTTAGACAAATTTGTCAAGGACAACTGAGCGCCTTGAGCCTTCACTTTGCCCAAACGCGCACCTGACAAATCTGCTCGCGACAAATTCGCGCTTCCTATATCTGCTCCGGTAAAACTTGCATTTTTTAACAGTGCTTCCTGCAAATTCGCTCCAATTAAAATAGCACTGCTGAAATTAGCTGAATTCAAATTGCCGTTTGACAAATTAGCTTTGTTCATGACAGCGCGCACAAAAGTAGTGCGGTTCATTACAGCACTGTTCAAAGACGCCCCGACCAAATTTACTCCTTCCAAATTAGCGCCGCTCAAGTCAGAAATCCAATCGTCAAATGTACCCGGACGCCTGTCTTCGCCTGTGCCGTAAAAGCGAGTTCCCTGCAAGCTGGCATTGGTTAAATTGGCGTTTCTCAGCTTAATTCCCGATAAGTCAACTTTGTTTAATACTAAAGTAAACTGAGACGGGCCCGCAGGACTTTGAGCTAAATCCGTGCGGCTGAGATCGACACCGTTGAGCTGGCTGCTATACACTGTGAGAATTTTGCCGATCGCCCTTTGTACTGTTCGCTGGCGGGCGGCGGCTAATTCGCGTTCCGGGGCCTTGCCGCCAAAGCGCAGGGAATCGAGGTCGTTGCTGAGGGCTTGATTCAACCGCTGCAACTCAGGCAAAGCTTTGGGCCCGCTACTGACTAAAGCTTGCTGGATCGCGTCCAACATCGGGCGGTTGTCTTCTTGAGCTAGCAAATCCGCTAGCAGGGGTACGGCGCGGGAGTCTTCCACGGCGCCCAAAGCCAAAATTGCCGATCGCCTCCCGGATGTTCCGTTAG
>JARCMA010000062.1 GCA_030248405.1 Microcoleus sp. MP8IB2.171 | reverse complement strand
TGAAGTTAAAAAGCTGGTAATACCTGCGGCTGCGGTCATTACCCAGCCTGTTTGGCGCAGGTACACGATCGCCTCCGGTTTGTCTTGCCGCAGAGCTTGATAGGAGGCAATGTTGGTGACGAAAGCCACAGCTACCAGAGAAACCAGTCCCGCCCCGATTGCCGTGTACAACTGTTTTGTAAACAAAGGGGCATTTTCCAAGAAAGCCAGTCCCCCCTGTTCTACTGTTACCGAAGTATCGAGCGCTTCTGTTTCGGTGGGAGAAAAAGTCGGCACCGACGCATCAGCCGGGCCGTTTATGCTAAATATCTCGTCATCCCGAATTGCTGAGCCATCGCTGTTGTCAAAGTCCAGGCTGCTGCCGGTCGTTCCCATCATGCCGCTGGTCGAGTTGCCGAAATTGGTGTTACCTCTAGTCAAGCTCGAACTGGTGGCATCTTCTGAGATATCAAAGTCCGGCAAATTCCCCAAATCGTCAAATTCGTCAAATTCGTCTAAAAAGTCGCTGTGTTCTTGAGCGTTCCCAGTTTTTGACGACCAGGCACTGCTGTTATTGTCGGACGACCCAAAAGCTGTCGCTTGTTCGTTTTCGTCGAAAGAGAAAGAATCGCTAAAAGCGTCGTCTTCAAAAGCATCTAACTCGAAGTTGTCTCTAGAGCCAAATGCCGGGGGTTCCGAGTCGCTGTAACCGTTGCTGTTGGCGGAAGCTTGATCGACTGAATTAAATTGTCCCCGGCTCGACCTTTGACTTTGAGAGTTGGGGACCGCACCTCCCATCAACAGCGTTTCGTCTTCCGCCAGCGAATAGTTTGACGAGTAGTCCGACCCGTTATTAGGCTGTTTGTTTTGAGGTCGAGAAGACCCGAAACCCGACGAGGGCATCGCCTCGGCAAAGGGGTCTTCCTCTTCGGCCGGAGGTGCGTTATGACCGTGATTTTGGCCACTCTGTGGCGGGGATTGGTAGTCGTAGTCAGAGTTCTCGTCGAATTCGTCTGGCAAATCTAGCGCAGCAAAAGGTTCGCGAAAATTGTCCGAGGGCCCGATGGGGGAGTCTAGTTGGTTCGAGTCGAAGGAATTCCCGATTTCTGAGGAGGCAAAACTTTGACCGTTGAGCATCTGAGTCGGAGCTTCTGAAAACGAATCTCCTGAGTAAGGTGCGCTTTTCCCAGACACTTTGCTGCTAGACACGTCAGCAGCATCAAACCCTCCATCATCTAAGGCAAAAGGGTCTCCAAAGTCCGAGTCGGCAAACTCGTCTATGCCGTCTAGCGAGTCGGAGGTCTCAGCATAAGCTGCCATTCCGCCGCTGTCGCCAGCAAAGGGGTTAGAATGTGAGGCTAAATCTGGGACTAAGCCTGTGCGATCGTCGTCTTCTGCTTCCCACCCCAAGCCACTCATGCCCAAGTCTGCCAAGTCCTCGTTTTCCATTTCGTCTGGGGATTGACTTCTATAGGAAAGGGATGGTGAATTTCCTTGGAAAAGTCCCAAATCCGGGTCTTCTAACCCTTCATCGAGAGATAAGTCTGGATAGAATTCTAATTCAGTTTCAGCAGACAAAGCCTCGAAATTTTCCGTTTGCAGTTCTCCAGATAAAAATTGGTCTGTGTAGGTAATTCCGCTGTGAGCGTGTTCCACCAAACTCTGGTCATCACTCAGGCCTAGCACAACCGTGTACTGTTCCCGCGCCACCTCATACTGTTGCAGTCCGTAGCAGTAAATGTGTCCGCACAGCAGGCGAGCGCTGGGATCTTCGGGAAAATCTTCTACTAATTGATAAACTAGGGCTGCGGCTTCTGAATAATTGCCATCCATGTAGGCCGCTTCTGCCCGTTGGTAGTCCTGCTGAAAGTTGGTACTTGTTGCCATTTGCCGCCCTCTTTTGATTTTAGATTTTAGATTTGAGATTTTTGATTTTTATCTTGAATTGAATGTTTAGATGCGCGCCTCAAGTCGTGTGACTGTTGATGGTTAGACCCCTATCGAAAATCGCAAATCGCAAATCTAAAATCGATTTCACGCTGCCCACCGCGCCGAGCGCAGAATTTTCACTTGATCTAGCAGTCGGAGCACTTTCTGAGCTGGTGCACCTAACATCCATTCTCCCCTCAGAAATGGAATCATGCCGTCTGGTGCATTGTTCTGAGAGTGCAGTTGCTCTACGTCGAGCCAGTCCATCCCGACAATTCGATCGACTGCCAGTCCCAAAATCGTGTCTTGGTCTTCCACAGCCACGATCGGGATTTCGGGTCTATCTGTGTTCAGAGGTGTTTGGTCTCCCAGAAATTGGCCGAGGTCTGCCACCCAAATCACTCGTCCTCTCATATTTAGCGTACCTAAAAGCAAAGAGGAAACGTTGGGGATCGGTGTCATGCGGTCTGGGGACGGGGATAGTACCTCTCTAATCCCTGTCGCCGGCAGTGCGAACTCGTTCCCCGAAGGAACGTAGAACCGCAGGTGCAGCTCGCCTTCGGGAGTTTCTAGTTCTTGGAATTCCGGAGCCGGATCTACGCCTAGTCCTGGTAATATAAAGTCTGGGCTACCGCTAATCATAATTCTGACACCTGCATTTCTAGCAAATTGTTGAGGTTTCCCGCCAAGAAGAACCAGATCGAAACTTCGATGGTCGAAACTTGACACAGCCAAGCTTGACACAGCCAAGGGGTGAATGGCGCGACTGCCGGAGGTGCTTGGCAATAAATTTGCTCCGTCAATAATTGACTCCTATCAATAAATTCGCGCGACCTTTGCTGACAAATTAGCTCAAATCGACTACGAACAATTAATTTGAAACCCCTAAAGCTTCACTTTGTACTCCCACCGCCGTCTCAATTGGTAAAACTCTGGGTAATTTCTGCGATGAATGCTAAACCGATACTCGGATTAGCGAGGAGTTGTTGACATGGCTGGTGTCGCGACAATCATGAACGGAGTCACTTAAGACTGAGAATTGGACTCTCTGACGTTGTACAGAAATACCTAGCAATAAGTAGCTCTGTGCATCAGTTTTTCGGAGCGGCTGCAACTGGAGAACAAGTATATTATATTTGCACTTTGAGCGTGTTAGACCCACTTGGGCCTAGAAATTGAACAGAGTTTTACCGACGCCCTTATGCCAGCGCGCGGATTAATACATTCTAGTTTATGGTGCGATCGCCAATAGTGCCCCCAGCTTTCTCTTTATGGTGGCCGAGACTCGATCTAACCGCAGGTACAAAAAAGATCCCATCATGGCATGGGTGCGAAATTTATTTTTCTTCTAATTGGTCTTCTAGCGAGCGCTCTAATAATCTTTCGGAAAGATTGAGCCGAGGGTAGCCCGGACCCACATATTTTTCTACCAGCATCAATAACTCGCTTTCACCAAAAGGTTTGGTGTAAAAGTCTGTAGCTCCGGCCATGCGGGCTTTAACGCGATCGATAAAGCCGTCGATGCCCGTCAGCATAACGATCGGCGTCTGCCGGAAAGCGCTAGAACTCCGCAGCATAGCGCAAATTTCATAGCCGTCGAGTTCCGGCATGGCGATGTCACACAGAATTAAATCGGGTTTGAGTTGAAACACCAAACTCAGGGCTTGGAGGGGATTGCCGATCGTAGTAGCTTCGTAACCGTGTTCATTTAAAATTGACTCAACTGTTTTGCGAATAGTATTGTCGTCGTCAATACAGACAACTCTCGGAACCTTGGTTTCTGGGGACGACCATTCTTTTTTATTGTTGGCCGGGGCAACAGAGGGTTCGTAAAATACTTGCACCAATCCCTGCTGCACGAAGGGGTAAATCGCCTTAGCGACAGTCAGCACGTCTCGGTTGAGGTACCGCGCCATTTGGCGGATCGAAGTGTGGCCGTCGGCCCAGCGTCTGAGAGTATTAAAGGTATTGACAGGCAGCGCTACTCGCAGCTCGGAGGGGTCTGAAATCACCGGGCATTGGTTGGGCGACTGAATGTGAGGGTGAAACTGCTTCCACTGCTGCACCTGTTTGACAATCTTGGCCAGCAGCGAGCTAATTTCTAAGCTGGTCAGTTGAGGAGCCAAAGCTGGGCCCATTTCAAAAGTGAAGGAACCCTGGTGGAGACTGAGCAAGTCAAATAGGGTTTCGTGGATCATGCTCTGGATGATGTTGCGCCCTTGAGCTGGGGTGAGGATGTGGTTTTCTAGCAGGGCCCATAGGTAGCCGTATTCTGGGGCATTGGTAGATGCCATATAGGGAACTTGGATTTTGTCGAGGGCGGTATCTGCTTTGTAACGGCGCAGGTAGTCGCGCAAGCGAAACAAACTGCCCGCACTCTGGGTAGCGTAAATAATCTGACCGTTGAAGCAGAAGACATACCAGGATTGTCCTGCAAGGGAGCGCTGGGTAGGTTGAGTACCCGTGCTGCTGCCGGTGGAGGTGTAGGCCTCTACGAACAGTTCTCCGGTTCGCTGACCTAACTCAATCAATTGCAGGATGCTGCGGATGTCTATTTCACTCAAATTTCCCTGCATGCAGCTAAAGTGTCCTCCTTAAAACCGTTGGCGTCTGAGCTCGGAAAGACTGTGTGCTGGCGAAAAGATTGACTTTAGTTTCCGTCAATAATTTACGCGCTGATGCCGATCTCACAATTGGGAATTGACGAAAGGGCGATACTTGCTGCAACTCCTCGGCCGCGCTACCAGTCCACAAGCTGAAACCGCGAAACTCGCGGCATTCTCTAAGTGTAGAGTTTCACCTTAGTATTCCCACTGTTGCCTAAACTCGTAGAATCCACATCGCACGATTGCACGGGTTCTTCGAGTATGCAACGCTGGCATTCCCGACTGGTTGAAGTCTTCGATCGCCAAAGTTTTGAAGTTTTTGGCTGAGTATGCCGTCAGTTTATCCAGCACATCTTGGCGTAGGTCAACTTCAAAATACCGAGGATTCTCTGGTTTTACCGCTGCTACCAGCAGCAAGTGCCGATCAACCCCCGATGGGAACTTGAGGCTAGTCTGTTGGGTTGGATGAGTTGCGATCGAGGTTTTTTTGGGTTTGCCACAGCCCTAAAATCAGGTGCAGTCAAAATGAACCTTTGTTGGCAATTGTCAGGAAAACCCTCAGTGCCGATCGACCTTTTTGCTCGCCCGCGGCGAGCGTCATAGGCTCGCGTCATTACCTTATTCTAAGGCAGCGCGGTTCAAATCCCTAGTCCGCCGGAGCAAGGCGCCAGCTTGGGGGCTGCAACGGCTTTTCTCACGATCGACCCATAACTAAAGCGTTGTAAAATCAATACAAACTTTTGGATCGAAACGCCAGAGGCAAGCCCTGGGCTAACGACATCGTGATTTAGACATGGGGAGCAGTCGGTAGGGACTTTTAAGTCTCGTGAAACGATTGTGTTGCTAAAACCAGAGTGGTATAATTGGCAGAGAGCGATTCGCCAGAGTAAGAATAACTTTCAACCCATTGAAATATCCTAGACGGCGAGCAACCCCGGCAACGCACTAATCCGATTAATTCGGAATAGTTAAAGGGCAAATAATTGCAGCATAGGTCACGTTCAACCTTAAAAATATCAAGGACTCAGCAAGTCTGCGCTCCGGGAGAAGTAAAGTTCTTTGAGTGAGTAGAGGGATATTTGAATGTCCCGTTGTCGTCTTGAAGGTGGGCAAGAATCCCCCGGCTTTAGACGTGGGGATGTTCAAGGACTGACCTTTTTCAGGTTTGGGCTATGGCAGTCTCCGCAGTGAGAGCTAGTCTTTAATCAAGCGGCATTGGTGCTGCTTTCTCATTCCTCCAGACAACTGGCGGCGGCCGTACTTTCTGGAAGTTCTCCCGTGAGAACGTGCTATGCGTGAGTGCTGAAGAAAAGTTAGAAAAAAATGCTATCCCCCGATTGGGCAAACGATACCAAAAAGTAAGACTTAAGTGGCAAAAAGTTATCCTTACTTGCCTATACTTGTTTACTTTAGGTAAGTTGACTAAAGATCACACGCAGTGTTATGTTTAGTCAAGAACCTTTGGCTTAAGGGGGATAGCCTACTTATCTTGGGATTAGCCGTCTACCCAACAGCGTAGGAAGTAAACACCACTTATCTTTTAGGCCTTTAAGTAACTTAAAGTAAGTTGGGATAGGTTTTACGAAGCAGAGGACTATTAGTGTGCTGTATCTAGCGGAAGTACAAAAACAGAGAAGCGGCTTTGGTCTCGGTGGCGGTAAGGCTGAACTGAAACTGCTAGCTTGTCAGCGGGGCGAACATAACTGGAGCGCCGTACCAGGCGATGACGCGATCCCGGTTGAGGAAGCTAATAAGTTTAACGACGGCACGCTGGTGCTGGTTGAGTTGAGCGCTAGCAAGCAAGTGCAGCGGATTCAGGAGGCGGCCCGCCAGTTGGTGAGCATTCTGCAAAATTTCTCGCGATTGCAGGACAAGTATAAGGATAAGGAAGAGGAAATTGAACAGTGGAAGGCTTCTCTGACGTTTTCGAGTCAGGAACTCAATCGCCGGGAAATGGAAATGCAAGCCCGCGAAGAGCAGTTGGCTCAAATGGAAGAGGAGTTGGAGCGACTGGAGGCTCAGCGCTCAGAAATTGAAAATACTCGAGATGAAGCTAACCGACTGCGAGAAGAAGTCGATCGCAGTCGCGTGGAAATTGAGACGGCTTGGGAACAGTTGCGGGGCGAGCAGCAACGGGTGGCCCAGCAGCAGTCTGAGGTTCCGCAGGGGGCAGTAGTTGATGAGCAGCAGACCCAGAGGATTCAGGAGTTGATGCAGAAGCTGGGAGGGGCAATTGCTTCTGCCCAAGGGGTGCGGGAACAACTGAATCAGTCTTTTGGTGCCGTGGGCGCTCAACAGGCAATTCTGGATCAGCACTGGCAGCAGTTGGAGCAAAAACAAAGCATAGCTCAACAGCAACAAGAAGAGGTCGATCGACAAAATCAGAGCCTCCAAAACCGCTGGCAAGAGTGGTACCAATCTCAAGAAGCTTTGGCGCAAGCTCGGGCGGAGCTTAAAGGGCAGCAAAGTACCCTCAGCGCTAAGCAGGATCAGGCTCAGTCCGTGTCTTTGCAGGTGCGGGCTGTTGAGGATCTTTACCAGCAAGTTTCCAGGCTCGCATCTGCTTCGGGTGCTGCGGGTACGGAGCAGAAAGTAGATGTGTCAGCCTTGGAGAAGATGTCGGTTGACGAGTTGCAGGGGCTGGTGCAACACCTGCAACAGGATTTGGAAAAGGTGTTCCGGTTTGTTAACGATCAAGAGGAGGAGTTGACTTTGCAGCGGGAGACAATCGAGGAGCTCCAAGAGAAGATTGAAGCTGCTAGCGAGTACGATCGCATGGCTTTGGAAAATGAAATGGCAGATGAACGCGAAAGTTATCAGATGTTGAACGAAACTCTGGTGGGACAGCGGCTTCGGTTGCAGGAACGGGAAGATGTTTTGAAGCAGCATCAGGCGGTGCTGTGGCGGCGGCTGGGTACTGCTAATGCTCCAAAACAAGAGCGAGGAGATATTGATTTGGGGCCGATTGTCACACAGCTCAATACTCAGCGGCAGCAGCAAAGCCAAGAATTGCAAAGACTGGAAAACGAAATTCAGCAGGTGCGGGAATCCTTATCCCAAATTGAGGCAAATGTCAACCGCCAAAATGGGGAAAGTGAGGCGAAACGCTACGAACTCAAGCAGTTAGAGCAGAATTTGTTCAACCAGAAAGGTGCAGTGGCGCAACTCTGGGGCCGGGTGAATGTTTATCAAGAAATGTTGCAGCCGGTGCAGGACAATTTGAAGGGGCTACGCCAAAAGCTCGAAGCGGTGGCGAGGGAACTCGATCGCGTGCAGCAGACTGGGGAGGAGCAAGATCGGGTAGTTTCGGATCTGCGACAAGTCCTTTCGGGTTTGATGACTGTTTAAAATTTAAGATCTAAAATTATCCAAGGTTTTTCAACTCGGGCGATCGCTCCTCCAGGAAATGGATCGGTTTGCGATCGGTTGGGCGCTACGATTAAGCTGGTTAATTTTTCTACGCTTTCAAAACTTGGCGCCGAGGGCAATATTTGTTGCAGTAGTTGTCGCATTGCCCGTCGCTGCAAGGCCAGGGGTGCTTCGCGCAAAATCGGGCGATTTAACTTGACGGGAAGTTGAAACTTCACCTGCGGATTATCTGCAATTGGAGACATTGCTCGCTGTAGCAAGTCGCTGGCTGCAAGTTCGAGATATTCTACGTCGGCGCGGAGGAGTTCGGCTGTTTGGGCGATCGCTTGTTGGGCTCTTGGGTTGAAATGAGTTTCCAAATAAGGCAATAATTCCGATCGAATCCGGTTGCGGGCATATTTTAAGTCTTGATTTGTGTAATCTTCCCAAATGGGTAGTTTTTGCTCTTGACAAAATTGACCTGTTTGCGATCGAGTTATTTCCAGCAAAGGACGAACTAAATAGATTTTAGATTTTAGATTTTGGATTTTCGATTGGGGATTTTCATCCTGATTTTCCAATCTAAAATCGGCAGATATTTGGGAGTTGGGATTTTCGCCGGAATTCCCCAATCTAAAATCTAAAATCGGCAATCGAAAATCGAGCAGGGGCCGTGTCCAAGTGAGGGCAGAAAGTCCGTCGGCACCGCTGCCGCGAATCAGGTTGTAGAGGAGTGTTTCGGCGCGATCGCTGGCGGTGTGGCCTGTAACAATGTAGGGGTAGTTGTGGGCGATCGCAATTTCGGTTAAAGCTTGATATCGCCACTGTCTGGCGGCTGCTTCTGTTGTGGGGATGTCCGAGGCTGTTTCCAAATAGTAGGATGTTCCCCAGTTTCTAGCTAATTGTTCTACATGATTGGCCGACGCTTGCGAGTCAGAACGCCAACGATGATCGCAGTGAACAATCGCTAGGTTCCAACCCCATTTTGGCTGCAAATCTAGCAGTAATTTAATTAAACACAGAGAATCTTGTCCGCCGGATACTGCTACTAGCAAGCGCTGATTTGATGGCAATATTTGTCGGTACAGCAGCGTCCTGTGAACTTGAGCGTGCAGGTGCGTCCAATTGGAAGATTCAGGCATTACAGTTGACAGTTGACAGTTGACAGTTGACAGTTGCCAGTTGACAGTTGACAGTTGACAGTTGGCAGTTGACAGTTGACAGTTGACAGTTGACAGTTGACAGTTGCCCGTTGATAGTTGACAGTTGACAGTTGTCAGTTGTAGGAAGGATGCTGTTTTAAGCTCCTCAACTCAAAACTCTGAACTTAAAATTAAAAAATCTTCCTCCTTTCCCTCTGCCGTAAGTACCAGCTTAGCTCCACATTCCTATACTTTGGGGGTCGCGGTCGGGATACCTAGAAATAGGAAAATTATTACTTATTTCTGTTGAGTCACATTGATTTAATGGCTCATCTATATCTGTTTGATTTGAGCTATCTACGGCGTAGTTTTGCACTGTGTCTGATCTTTCTGCAGCGGCAGGAAGGGCTTTTTGTTCTTTGATTTCAGGTTCGAGCGGAATGAACTCCAGACGCATTCTAAGTTTTCCTTTAGTCCAGTCTTTGCCAGCACTTAATAACTCGCAATCCAGGCCGTCTGAAAATAATTTTTCGTCTACCAATTTTGACTGCATAATTGCCATAAATTCGCTGACTTTGAATGTACATTGATACATCAAAGCGCTGGTAGGGGCAGACACAACATCGTCTTCTTGGGGAAATATTGGCGATTCGTCCATATCAATTGTCCTTATTTTAATGAATGAAGGAAGAAGGAAGAGGGAAGAAGGAAGAGGGAAGAAGGAAGAAGGAAGAAGGAAGAGGGAAGAAGGAAGAAGGAAGAAGGAAGAAGGCCCTTCGACTTCGCGATCTGGTAAAAAAAGTTAAGAAGGAAGAGGGAGTTAATTATTAGAATCTCGCTGGTTGAGTAAGGTGGGAATTGCCCACCCTACAACCGGAGATGATATTAATCCCGATTCTTTGACTTATCCTGTTCTTCTGTGGCTGATTGGTGGATCGGGAGTTAGAAAAACCAACCGTAGGAATGTAAACCTTTGCCTAACAGATTAACCCCTAGATAGCAAATCCAAACTACCACAAAACCTGTGGCAGCTAAAATTGCTGGGCGTCTTCCCTGCCAGCCACGAGTAATGCGGGCGTGCAGGTAGGCAGCAAATACTAACCAAGTAATCAGCGCCCAGGTTTCTTTCGGGTCCCAACTCCAGTATGATCCCCAAGCTTCGTTAGCCCAAACCGCACCGGCAATAATGCCAACTGTCAGTAAGGGGAATCCTAAACCGATGATGCGATAGCTAATGTTATCAAGAGTTTCTGCTAGATTCAATCGCTGGGGCGAGAGAAGTTCTGCGGTTTGATTTGGGGCGGTTGATGCGGTTTGAACGGTTGCTAATTCGAGCACTGCGGTGGTGCCCAAACCGTTATTGTTGGGGTTGAAAGATGGTTCGCTGAATGCTAGTGCGCTGTCGGCGACTGTTTCGATGGTTGGAGATTCGGGGTTTTGTGGGCGTTGGAGGCGGTAGTTGCCGTTGCGGCTGCTGTTGGTGCCGAAGGAACTGCCGGTGAGTTCGATTTTTTGGCCACGGGTGACGATTAAAAAGGCGATCGCCAGTAGCGCTCCTACCATTAAAGTTGAGTAACTGAGCATCATGACGCTAACGTGCATCATCAGCCAGTTTGATTTGAGGGCGGGTACTAGGGGCTCTGCAGATTGCATGGTTGCCGGCAGAGTCAGGGCTGCAAAGGCGGATATTGCCATTGCTACGGGGGATGTGGCTACTCCTACCAAGCGGGAACGGCTCATGTTTTCCGCGACTAGGTGGATGGCGGTGATTCCCCAAACTAGGAAAAATAGGGATTCGTAGAGATTGCTTAAGGGAAAGTAGCCGGCTTCTATCCATCGAGAACCGAGTAAAGCGGCGATGGAGAGGTTGGCGACGGCCATTCCTGCGGTGCCTAGGGCCCCCAGGTAGGGGATGCCGGGGAAGGCTGCGCCCACCCAGTAAATGAGCATTGTGGAGAACAAAACGGCAAAGGAGATGTTGTCCAGCCAGTTCTGGAGTACGACCAGATCCATAAAAATTACTCCGGTAATGTTTTTACTTATTTTTGCTAACTAGATCGATCGTACTGGGGTTATGCAATTTTGGGTTTGGGATTTTGAATTTTTGTGGCAATTATGAGTTTTTGGCGGTTGTTGAGGTGCCCGCGGGCGATCGGGCGATCGCATCAAACAAGCTACTATTGACCCACCAGACGAGTGTCACCCCGTCAAGTCGCGCTTGTTGATTCTGGCTGACGGCTTGAGGTTGGACGAGTTGAAAGTAAGGAAACACGGAATTCTGACGGGGGAAGTTCGATCGCCAGTTAACAAAATATGGGATACTTTTTGGTCTGGGGCTATCTCAAATCCTTTAGAATTAATTAATCAGATTACCGAGTTGCTGTTTTTGCGGTTGGATGAGTTGCATAGGCTAGAGGAGATGTTGACTTAATGCGTCGAGATTCAATATTTTATAAGTTATTTCAAGAAGCTCCGACGCTGCTGTTTGAGCTATTGAAAGAGTCACCCTTGAATGCAGAACAGTATCGATTTGATTCGGTGGCGGTGAAGGAACCGAAGTTTGAAATTGATGGGGTGTTTTTGCCGCCGGATGCTGAACCTGGAGTTGTATATTTCTGTGAGGTGCAGTTTCAGCGGGATGAATTGTTATATGAACGATTGTTTGGTGAGTCGTTTTTGTATTTTTATCGCAATCGTCAGCGATTTACAGATTGGGAAGCGGTGGTAATTTATCCGAGTCGATCGACTGAACAATCAGAAACCCATCCCTATCGATCGCTCTTGAGCAGCAATCAGGTGCATCTGGTATATTTAGATGAGTTGGGCGCGATCGAACAGTTGCCGCTGGGGGTGGCGCTGATGGCGTTGACGACTATCGACGAAGCGAGTACGCCGGAAGCGGCGCGATTGTTGCTGGCGCGATCGCAGCGGGAGGAATCGGAAGCAGCTAGTCGCGCCATAATAGAGATGCTGACGACGATACTGGTTTACAAGTTTACAAATTTGAACCGAAGGGAGGCAGAGGCGATGCTAGGGATTACGCTTGAGGAAACTCGGTTTTATCGGGAAGCTAAGGAAGAAGGGCGCGAACAAGGTATTGAACAAGGCGTTGTGCAAGGCATTGTGCAAGGCCGCGAACAAGAAGGAAGATCCTTGATTTTACGTCAGTTAAATCGCCGTCTGTTCAATCGGCGAGTTGGAACTTTGCCGGAATCTATCACCTCTAGAATTGCTGATTTGTCGATCGAGCAAATTGAAACTCTAGCAGAGGAATTGTTAGATTTTCAGTCGATCGCAGATTTGGAGGTTTGGCTGGAAAATTTGCCACAGGAAGATTGAGGCGATGTTAGGGATTACGTTTGAGGGGGCGATCGCGCCATTTACGCGAACAAATACCTCAAACGCACTCCCCTCGGCTTCCTGGGTTCTGGGACGGTATTTTGTGTATCCGCTGTTGCTGGGAGGATGTTAAGCGTGCGATCGGGGCGGGCATTTTTGCGGCGGATTAGAAGCTGATTGATGATGGTGGAAGATGTTGTGGGCGATCGAACTTTTCTAATCTTCGTAAACTACTTTTGGAAACTTTGAAAAACAGCCATTAGTTTTGGCCCTTTAGCTTCTACAGTTGAAGAATTCTCTCTAATAAAAGCTGTTTCACCCACGAAGGAAACCGCTTTTTGACAGGGAACATTAATGATAATCACAGAACATCCCTTGTAGCATATAGTATCAATTTTCATCAGAACCTGAGTCTTTAAGCTGTCAGTCAAAGCTGATTTCTTGATGGCATTAATTAATATTCCAACATGATCATCTAGTGTTTTACCTAAAACCCTAGCTTCTCTATCAATTCCTACAACATATCTACCATTAATTTCAAGAGGATTAAGCCCATCTAAATTTTTAATTTTTTCTGCGTCTTGCTTTTTGTCAGCCACTCCAATGAAAATATATCCATCAGTGTCTGGATCTGAGTTTGCTATTCCGCAAATTGTCTCAACAAGTCTCTGAGGTAAATCATTATTTAGTTTTCTACTTGTTGGTGACAGATCTAGCAAACCTTGCTTGCACTCGTACTTTGCAGTTTCTATACGAGAACGAAGTAAGGAATTTTTGAAGGCTTGTATCAACTCAGCACCGTGTCCCGAAGTTGATGTATCTTGCTTGGCGAAGTAGTCTTGTATCAATCCCTTTGTTTGATTAATATTATTTCTACGATCTTGTATCTTTGCATAGCGATGGCTTAGATCTAATTTCTTTTGAAGATTTTTGAGTGCCTCCATAATCCCTTGAGAATTCGCAGGTCTAAGATCCAAGTCAATTACTAATTCAAAAAAAGCCATGAAGATTGTATAAAATGCCTGCGGAATTGGATTACTACTGCCTGAGTTTACGATATTTAGCAAGCACTTATTATCCAGGCTATATGTTTCAATACTTTCTGCCAGAAGGGAAAAAGTTTTTACAATATTTTCTTCTAATCTATTTGAGCCATAAATGGCTAGAGCATTCTCTAGTGACCGGAAGTAACTACTCTCTTCATCGTAAAGATTATCTAGCCGCTCTCTGCTTCTTGGGAGGGGTTCATTAAGTAATATCGATGCTGAAATATCTGCGATCATATCTTCATCGTTACTATCACGCAGTTGAGATATTGTAAGAATTCCTTGCTTGCACCACAAAGTGTTTTCTGCTTGAATCCCATACCCTTGATTATTTGGTTTGGAATCAATACTAACCTGCGGCATATCAAATAGGCGAAGCGTTTTCGGACTATCATCCCCGCGCAACTTCATAGCAATTGTACGAATCACTTCTGCAAATGGTGTCGTTACACCTGCTTGTCGTTTCTCTTGATTGCTTAAATGCTTACCACCGGAATTTATTCTGCCAAAAACCTCCGTTATGTCGCTTTCATCCATAGCGCTATAGATAGTTACTGCAAGCTGATAATCTAAAACATCTGCACATTCTTTTCTGGATAAAATATCAGAATTTTCTACACAATTAAATATTTTATCATCAGCTAATTGTTTAGCATATGAGAACTCGTTAATATCGAAATACCTGCCCTTAAATGAAAACAAATTTTCAATAAAACCACAAATAGCATTAAGTCGCTGCATACCATCTATGATTTCATACTTGGCAGTTCCATGAATTAGAGGACGTTCAGCTAGTAGAATTAAAGGAATTGGATATCCCTTTAAAATGCTTCCCATCAATTTTTCTTTTTCGTCAACCGACCAAATTAATTTTCTTTGATACTTTCTGTTCACCAATAAGTTACCTGACCGATAGAGCCGATAAGCCTCAGTAACTGTCATTCCGCGTGGAACAATGCTCATACTCCCGCTACCCCTAAGTCAAGATTTTTATAATACTACCATACTTTTGCTCGAAGATTATGCGACAGTTAGATCGTACAATTAGCCAAAAGTCGATCGCACAGTCAAACAATCGATCGACCAAAACAAACCTCATTACCAAGGATTACCAATCATTCTAAAAGCCGACCAATAATAGGGATGAGAAAAATTCCGAGTCGCCGTGTTTGCCAATTCCGGAGGTAGCGGCACATTACCAACAGAAGTCCGCAACATCCCCCCTTCAATTCGCACATCTTGGCGCAACATCGCTAATTGCGCTTGCCGGAGTGCTTCTGCTTTAATCGGAGCAGTTTTTAACTGCCCGTAAAACTCCGCCATCAATCCTAAACTGCCCTCGTCGCTGACATACCAAAGAGTCGCCATAGCCGATTTAACCCCGGCTTGCACGGCTAACCCGCCAAAGCCTAACTCGGCCTCTCGATCGCCCACAGCCGTCTTGCAAGCACTCAAAACTAACATTTCAACTTGCGGGCTGTGCCAATTCATTTGCCACAACTGATCCAAACGCAATTTAGTATCCCACAACTGAATAAAGGATTCGCTGGGAGCTCCCGATCGAAATTCGGCGTGAGTAGCCAAGTGAATCATCCCAAAAGGCTGCTGCTGGCGCTGCGATTTCAAATTGGCCAGGGTGAAAGCTTCGTTCAAGAAAGACTTACCCGGCCACTGCTGCGGCGTGATTGTCGATACTTCTATTTCCACCGCAGGCAAAGGACTCATCTGTGGAAATTGCGACGCCCCCATTGCCAGAACTTGGGTATTTTTGAAATTGGCGGGGCTGGTATCCGTCAAACTCAGACTCGGCATCGATCCAACACTGTAACGCTCTACCAAAAAGCCTTTGCCGTCGTGCAGGGCACCCATCGGTATCGATCGCAACCCCATATCTGAGATAAAAGATAAATTCTCAATGCCTTTTGCTTGCAGTTCTGCTTCCAGCGGCGCTACCATCCACTGGTAGAGCTGCTGAGCCAAGGGCAAATAACTTTTAGTGTTGCGCTTTACCGGATTAGTCAGTTCATCGCGAAATTTCCGAACAGCTTCCATTACCTGGGCGCGAGAGGTTCCAGGGATGCGCTGGCGAACGGGCACACCTTCCGGGGTGATCACCATCAGTTCCAGTTCGTCAGAGGCTTGAATTTGCTGTTCTACGCGCAAGATGCGCGAATTGCTGTAAGGCGGATCGACTCTAGAACCCTGGGGTACAAAGCTGATATAAATGAGAGCTGGTTTGATACCTGTGGCTTGTTGGACACTGCGAAGGGTATTTTGGGCATCTTCTAGGGTGGCGATCGCAGTTGTTGATGGCAAATTTAAGTAATCAACAAACTCACTGGTAAATCTCTCCTCGACGGGAAAAATAACGGCGCCCAGGTTAGGTGGCAACTTGGAAGCGTCAAGATTCCCAGGCGCGGGAGGTGAATTGCGCTGTTGCAAGGAATTAGATATCTGGTTTTGCTCTTGCAAGCTAGGCGAAAATAAACGATTTGTGCTGGGTGGCTGGTTGGCTGCGAGTTCCGGTTTAGGTATCGGTGCGAGATTTATTGGCGCCGCAGAAGGTGCAACCACTGGATTTTGAGTAATGGTGGCAACCACTGGATTTTGAGTAATTATCGGTGCTGGTGGCAAATTTGAGACTGGCGCTGGATTTTGAGTAATTATCGGTGCTGGTGGCAAATTTGAGACTGGCGCTG
>JARCMA010000490.1 GCA_030248405.1 Microcoleus sp. MP8IB2.171 | reverse complement strand
TTCCTACCAAGTTCCGATTTTGCCCAGTCTTAACAGTATCAACCGCAAGAGTTTCGGGACTTTTTTCTATGCTGTGAGTATCAGCGTTCTCGTCGCTTGGTTTTGGCCGCTGCAACATCAAGAATACGCAGCTTTGGGCATTTTAGTGATGGCTTGGGGGGACGGATTGGCTGCTGTCATCGGTCAAAAATACGGCCAACATATTTATCGAGTTTGGGGAATCCAGAAGAGTTGGGAAGGTTCTGCAACTATGTATTTAGTGAGTTTTGCTGTTAGCAGTTTGATTTTGCTAACTGCTGGCGGCAATGTTGGGCAAACTTTGGTTGTGTCGGCTGTTGTAGCTTTGGTTGCTGCTACTTTGGAGTCGGTTTCTAAGTTGGGAATTGACAATTTGACTGTGCCCATCGGCAGTGCGGCGATCGCCTTTTTCCTCAATCAATTTTTGATAATTGGTAATGTGTAATCTGAACTTACCCCCACGGGGGGCGTTGCTGAATAGAGGTATGAATTCAAGATTTCGCAATTGCTATAAGCCCTCGGAGGGTGAGTTTTGTAACTTCAAGCGAAAAGGTAATTCCTACCGTGAATCAGCAACGCCAATTATCAATTGTCTAAGTCTCGTTAAAGCAGCCGACGTGCTTGTAAAATTTGTTGTTGCCATTGCTCGAAAGCGGGGATTTTTGAGCGATCGTCTGTTGGAAACATCGCCCTTATTTGCTCCATAAGCTCGATCGCCAGCGGTACGCCAAGCTGCAATTGTTCCAACACATTTCGCTGAGCAAAAACGGTTTCCGGTGTTCCTTCTAAAATCAATTTTCCCCGATCCATTACAAACACCCAATCAGCCCAGCGGTAGATGAAATCGAGGTCGTGACTTGCTAAAAGGATGGTGGTTCCGGCGCTGTGAATTTGTTGAAGTAAACCGATCAGTTGTCGGGTGTGACGCGGATCCAGATAAGCGGTAGGTTCATCTAACAGCAGCAGTTTCGGCTTGAGAACCATGATATCGGCGATGGAAACCCGCTTTTTCTGGCCCAAACTGAGATTGTGAATTGGTTCGCGGGCGAGTTCGTTTAGATCGAATTGCTCGATCGCCTGCTGCACCAGTTGAGCTATTTCGGATTCTGGCAATCCTAGATTGTACAATCCGTAGGAGATATCTTCTTCTACTGTCGAAGCTACTAATTGATGTTCGGGATTTTGAAAGACGAGTCCGATTTGTTGGCGCAGTTGCGTGAGATATTTGCGATCGTAGCGAAAGGGTTCACCTTGCCAGCTAATGATTCCCTGTTGCGGTTGATACAAGCCATTTGCTAACAGAAAAAAGGTAGTTTTGCCACAGCCATTTTGACCGATCAGCCCGCACCGTTTCCCAGCGGGGACTTTGAGATTTAAACCCTGAATTGCCACTCGCGAACCGCAGGGATAGGAGTAGGAAGTGCGATCGAATTCGAGAATTGATTGAGACATATATTGGTAATTAGATAAGACGGCGGTTGAAACCGCGTCTACACAAACGATGTCTGCCTCCGCAGACTGAATAATATAACGTAATTTTAACGGCTTTTTCTTCAACCCGCGCACCATCCGGGTTTTGTCTGTATAGACGCGGTTTCAACCGCCGAGTCTTCTATTAACCACGTCCATCTTTTTCTGTCAACTGCCAAAGTTGCATTTCATAACAGAGATGTTGCTCAAAAAGTTGACCCGCCTCCAATCCTTCAATCACCAGCTTCTTGAACCAGCGACGAAATATCCAGCGCAGGAATTTGTGGACAGGGGGAACTGTGATCGCAATCAAATCGGCAACATAGATCATTGTATTTAGTCCGTATCGGCGGAAAGTATCGACATACAAATCGATTGTTGGCAAAATATGGGCGGAAATATCCTCAGTTTTTACTAAAGTGAATCCAGCCTGCTTTAATGCTGCATGAAGTTCCGTAACAACATGACAATTAGAGAACATTCCCTCTGTATAGTTAGCATCAGAGCGCAGCATATCAGCCAGCAACACGTAGCCACCCTGATTGAGGATTTTGGCGGCACCGTTAGCAATATCAACAGCCGACATATACTGGCTACTTTCGCTAAAGAGAATCAGATCATAGAAATGGGTTGCTTTGAAGTCTTCAAACCTGGTGAGGTGGAAAACTGCCCGATCGCCCGTACACTTAAGAAAGCGCTGTTGTTGGAACGGATCGGGTGCGAGCCCTTCGACTGCAAAACCTCGATCGAGCAAATAAGCCGCATTTCCGCCAATCCCGCAGCCCACATCGAGTATCGTATGAGTGCCTCTGGGAATCGCATCCAACAGTTTTACAGTATAAGCTTGCTGAGCGAGGCGCAATCGTGCGATCGTTAGTTCGTCAGCGGGCACAGGTAGGGTTTCCCAATAGCCGTAGTGAAGGTAGGGCGAATCTGTCAAGCCCAAATAGTAATTAAGCGCGGCATTTTGGTAGCGAGTTACCTTGGAAATTTCGATTGATTTTGGCTGCGGCATTCGGAAAATTTAGTAAGTTTTAGGATTTAGGGCAGAGTTGAAATTCTTCCCAGCGCTTGCATACCTGTTGATAGCACTCAACAGGAGAAATTGCCAACTTTTGCAACAAATTGATATCAATCTGACCGTTAGCGATCGACAAAAATATAATTGCTGCCTTGGGTTCGTAGCTAGCAATGATTTGGAGCAAATTTGAAACAGTATTTTCCTCTATTTCTAGTTGTGGCAAATAAACGGTTGCCTCCAAGTCGGAAATAAATTGCAAATCGTACTTTATAGTATCTACGCTCCAATTCACCGAGCCATTAATGGGAGTATTGATTTTGCAAGCAACCAAGCCTCGTCCTCGATGCAAAAAACCATTCCAAGCAGTATGTCCGATCGACAAAATATTCTGATGAATAAACAAGTTTTGCCAGTAGCCAAAACTACCCTGCCAAACACTATCTTCAACTCGCATTTCTTTTCATTTCCCTTAAAATAAAATACCCTTCAGAACCCATATCAAATTACATCAGCGTTCATCTGTGTTTATCTGCTGATATCTGCGGTTAAAAAACCCCAATCCAATAATAAAAAAAATAATAAACTCACCATCATCCATACCTCGCAGATGAAAAACATGATTGTAAACAAATCGGCGGGCCTTCTGACTCAGAGATGCAATAATCTCATTACAGTTGCGGGACAGCGCCGGATTCGCACCGAACTTTCCCCCTTACGTCTGATGGCTGTTCTCCATCAGAGCCGATCTATATACGGGAATATTACCACTATTTGGGATATTTGACAAAAAACCGTCCGCCTATTCACCAAACTCAATATTTTCATACAAATCGGCAAGCGAAATTTCCACAGCAACAGATGTTAAACTCAGCCGATCGCCCATACAGCTATATTCCGAAAAAATCCACTTATTCGCATCAGTTTTAGAGTATTGCTCCACCTGTAGCCGATATTGGTCGATTAATAAATATTCCTGAAAACTAGGAATAGTGCGATAAGCAGCAAACTTTTCATCTCGATCGTAAGCTCTGGTACCTTTAGACAGCACCTCAGCAATGAGCAGCGGATTCGTAATTGTATCCGTCCGTCCAGATTGCAGCTCGATCGGGCGCGCTACCACCATCACATCCGGGTAAGTATAATTATTAAGCTGCGGAACCCAAAGCCGCTGATCCGAACTAAAAGTCCGATATGGTTTCCCTTTTAACGCCAGTTTCAGCGCAACAACTAAATTAGTGGTAATTTCATTGTGATCCGGTGTGCCGCCAGCCATCAGAACAATCTCCCCATTGATAAATTCATGCCGCTCCTGAGAATTGATTTCCAATTCTAGATATTCCTCAGCCGTATAGGTTTTGGTTTCAACTGGCGCGATCATACACAACGCTCTCCTTTAATCTACTCATTTCATTTTATCTTAAAAATTTGGCTAATTCAACAGAAAAGTAGATTTTAATCATGCTAAGAAACACGCAAGATGCCTGTTCCACAAAGAGGGAATTTTATTGTGGGGCGGGCAGGATGCCCGCCCCTGAAAGACTTATCGAGAATGTGCAAGATGTGAGTGCGATCGCACTTAACAAACTTACCGCAGCGGGACAAAGTTATAGCCAGTGCTTCCTCCTTGTTTAACTTGCACTAAAATCGGCTTCCCCGCGCGATCGCCCGTGGGCAAAAACTTCACATCCTCGCTTGATCCTGCTGCCGAAAAGCTCGCATTTCTGAGTGCTTGTTGCAATCCTTCCCGCGTATTGCTTTGCCGCAAGCCAGCGATGACAGCTTGAGTCGCATCAAAACTCATTGCTGTTCGCCAATTCACAATTCCTCCCCAACGGCGGCTGGCATTTTCTGGGAAACGGCTACCGGGATTAGTTTCAGGATGCCAGGGAACGGGCAATACTAAGCCGTTAACGTCTTTTTGTCCGTCTTTTAAAGTTTGAAAGGTGTAGAGCGTAGTGCTGCCGTAGAGTGGCAAATTGCCTCGATTGATGCGAGCTAGAGAGATGGCACGGTCAATGCGATCGATGTGGGGTGCTACCATCAATCCTTGTGCACCTTTGCTGACAGCATCGGCGAGGGCATTTTCGGGATTAAAAGACGGTAAGGAAAAGTCGCAAACAGTGGGAACTAATTTGCCGCCAGCCGCAGTAAGAGCTGCCACAAATTCATCTTTAAATGATATATTATCCGGTGCTTGGGAGTCATAACAAATGGCAATATTAGTTTTGCCTGCTGTTTTGACTGCATATTCTGCTAAGGGAGCAGCCATTACGCTAATATTGGGTACTGTCCGAAAAATGTAGCTGCCAAATCCTGATAGATTATTGGCAAAGCTCGTCGGTGTCACCATTACCAGTTTTTCTTGCTGATATATGGGAGCAGCTTCGAGAGACGCATTGCTAGCGTTGTGTCCAATTACTGCTAGTATATTCGGATCTTTAGTCAATGTCTTGGCAACTTCTCTGACCACTTCTGGATTGTTGTCATCGTTGACAATTTCTACTTGCAGTTTGGCGCCGTTGATGCCACCGCTAGTATTGATTTCATCCTGAGCTTGGGCGACACCTCGGAGGATTTCTTGGGCAACATTGGGGTTGCTACCAATGGGGACGCTGACCGCAATTTTTAAGGAAGAACCATTGCTGGCTCGGGCATTATTCAAATAGATAATTGTTTCCGGATCGTTACGCTTTTGTTGCAGCGATGCCTGAAAATTTTGGGCGGCAGCTTGGTAATTTTCCTCAACAAAAGCTTGAACTCCTGCTTGTTTTTCGGGGGTTGTGTAGGATGTCAGCAATATCTGATCTCCTAAACTGATACGATGGGCGATCGTTCCCGATGGACTCGCACCCGATGGACTTGCACCCAATGTAGGTGTAGAAGTAGGTGTATTTGAAGTTTTGTCCTTCAATAAACCGGGCAGGAACTTGTATGCGCCAAACCCAATTAAGCCGAGGGCAATAATAAAAACAATGGGCGGGGGGGTGTTTTTTTTGTTAGTATCTTGATACATAATTTGTTGGGGGTATTTGGATAATATAATTATTCATTCAACTACTG
>JARCMA010000489.1 GCA_030248405.1 Microcoleus sp. MP8IB2.171 | reverse complement strand
TTCGGATTCAAGACAGCGGGCCGGGATTGGCCGAAAAAGCTAAATGCCACTTGTTTGACCCTTTCTTTACCACTAAACCTGTGGGCAAGGGTACGGGGCTCGGCTTGTCTATCAGCTACCAGATTGTGGTGGAAAAACACGGAGGAAGCTTGAACTGTATCTCGAAACCGGGACAGGGAGCTGATTTCAGGATTGAAATCCCGGTAGTTCGCCCCCCTGCGATCAAAGAATAAACCTGCGGGCGATCGGTTCCAAAAACATTTTATAAATTTTATTGTCAAAGTGCTTGACAGATTCCCGTGTCTGGGTGTTAGTATAGTAAATGTTGAGACGTTGGGGCGTCGCCAAGTGGTAAGGCAGCTGGTTTTGGTCCAGCCATTCAGAGGTTCGAATCCTTTCGCCCCAGTTAAATTGTGTCCGGTAAATCAATTGTTTAACTCATTGTTTAGAGTTAGGGCTTGCTCACAGGATATAACAAACCGGGTTTCTTGCTGCGGGTTTTACCTAAAAGCCTAGATTTGTGGTCAAGAAATTGGTTTTTGTGGTCGTCAGTACCCATTTTTGGCAGAAACCGTTGTTTGTGCGTAATATCACTTCTGAGTGCGCCGGAATTGTAAAATCGAGTCAACATTCAACACTCATATCAAATCCGGTTGCATTGGAATAATTAAACCACTCTTGACGCCGAAAAAACAGAGAAAGAGAACAGAGAGATGAATAATTCCGATGCAACCGGATTTGATATCAACCATCCTTCAGTTTTTCGACTAACAGCCAACAGTCAACAGTCAACAGTCAACTTTTCGACTAACAGTCAACAGTCAACAGTCAACAGTCAACCCGCCCTACTCCATATCACTGCAAAGTGATGGGGCCACGAGCGTTTAGCCGATCGAAAACGTATCGGGAAATGGCCGGAAATGCTGTTTCGTCCTTGACGTAAGCCGGATCGTCTGCAAAAACAACTAAGATATAAATCGCGCGATCGTCTAAAGTTCTCACAAATGCCGCTTCGCTGCGGGATTTGGAAGTATAGCCTACTTTGGAACCAAAATAAATATTAGTTGGTAAAGATTCGCCGAGAAATCCTTGTATCGAATTGCTGGGGTCATTTTTCCAGGCCTTGGGGTCTAAGTCTCTAGTCAGCAAGTAAGCCATTTTGCGGCTCGCGACGCTAGAAACCGCTTGCCTAGTATAGATTTCGTATATTAATCTGGCGGCTTGGTCGGTAGTTACTTGATTGCGAATCGGCTGGGAAGCATCGCCCCGCAATTGCAAGTCGCGACCGATTGGACCTTCTTGCCTCAAATAGTATATGGGATAATTTTTGGTGGTTATACGAAGATCATTGTAGCCGGCTGACTGGAAAAAGGAGTTAATTTGATTGCGCTTTTTCAGCCATGTTTGCAACTCTTCTCCGGCGAGCCTGCCCCCGGATTTTGTATCTGTGATTTTGTCTAAAAGCCTGCTGGCAGCATCGTTGTTGGAGATGCCAATCATTTGTTCTAGATCGTTTTTGAAGGCTGATTCTTTTTGCGTAATTATGCCTTTTTCTATGGCTGAGTAAAAGGCTGCCATCCAAAATAACTTGGCAACGCTAGCGGGAAATCTGAGACTTTGATTTTGATATCCGGCAAAGGTGTGAGTTTTGGAATTGCTGACATCAAATAAGGTAATTGATAGCCGTTCTGCAGGCAATCCTTTGCTGGTTGCAATTTTCACAGATTCATCAACAATCCCTTGCAATTCTTGAGAGTAAACGGGATTGGGAGGTGTTTTGATGTTGTAGCTAAAGGTAGGCTCGCTTTGACTATCGGCTAAATTTTCCGATGGTTCAATTGTCGGAGGCGAGAGTGTTTCTTGAGGCGAGACGGCCTGTTGAGCCAAGATGACTGGCGGTTCTGGGGGACGGCGAATTCTGAAGGGCATTGTGACGAGCCAAAAAAACGCGATCGCCCCGGCAATTAAACACAAAATGTTACGGTATTTTAGCCGAGAAAATTTCGTCCTCACTCGGCGACGAGACGGGACTGGGCCTTCGCTGCTTTGGCGACGAGACGGGACTGGGCGCTGGCTGCTTTGGCGTCGGGATTGGATTATACCTCTTGCATGAATCTTTGCTCGATCGGTCAACCGCAGATACAAGGCAGATGAACGCAGATTAACGCAGATAATTTCCAGAATTGAGAGCGACTTTTGCAACAAGTCTATTGGGCGTCGGGTCTGGATTGGGCGACGAGATGGGACTGGACGCTCCCTGCTTTGGCGTCGGGACTTGACTGGACGCTCGCTGCTTTGGCGTCGGGGCTGGATTGGGCGTTGGGGCCCGATTGGGCTGCGTCGGCGGTCTACTTGCATTACAGTGTTGTGGTATCAAACTCGCACGATCAGTTTATAATAGGGCGGCGTCTAAATGACAAGGGTGTCGATCGAGTCCGCTGTTGCCAATTTTATCTGTCTACTAGGCTGATTGAGACTTCTAGTAATTGTAAAATTTTCAGGATAGCACTGAGTTGAAGCAAAATCCTTTGAAAAACATGAGAAATTTTTGGAGTCTGGCTGTTTTGGGATTTGCGATCGTCGGCGTGAATAATTCTTTGATACCTGATGTTTGGGCATTTCAGTCTCAATCTGCTACGGGATATGTTGTCGATCGACAAACAGCAGGACAGGGCGCGGATGTAGCGTTTTCCTTGACGGGAGAAAGCGAAAATCTGGAAATAACAAACAAGCAAACTGTTTCCAGTTTTCCGAGTATGTTGTGGGACTTCAACAATTTACCTGAAATTTCCTATTCCCAATTGCTGGAGGTGCTGGCAAGACGACCTGACTCCAATAATACGGAGAGAGAAACCGTTGCACAACCAGAAGACATAGCACGTTTTGAAAAGGTTGTACAGTATGCAAAACAACAAAATTTGCACGATCGCCCGATCGGAGAAATCCTACAGGCGATCGCCGATAACTTCCTAGGAAAGCCCTACGCCGAGGGTTTGCTGGACAAATCCGGCGAAGAAAAGTTGATCGTAACTTTGAATAAATTTGATTGCGTTTTGTTTGTCGAAACCGTTTTGGCTATTTCGCGGGGCGTAGCAGTAAAAGATTACGACTACCAAAATTTTGTCAATCGCATAGAAGAACAGCGGTATTTAAACGGTAAAATGAACGGTTATTGCAGCCGCCTGCACTATTTTTCTGAATGGATTAACGACAATCAAAAACGGCAAACTGTAGAAAATATCACTGCTCAATTGGGCGGAGTGCCCATGAAGAAAACACTAAATTTCATGAGCCAGCACCGCAGCAGTTACCCGCAAATGGTCAAAGACGAAGCGACTTATCAGTGCATAGTCAACCAAGAAGCAGAATTAGCCAAAACTACTGTTAATTACATCCCGACAAATCGGATAAAAAGTGTTTATTCTCAGTTAAAACCAGGGGATATTGTAGCGGTAGCCACGGATGTTAAAGGATTGGATGTCACCCACACTGGTTTTGTATACAGGAATGCAGACGGGAATCTGGGTTTAATTCACGCTTCGCCGGCTGGGGCTGTGACAGTTGCTTACGACTTGCAAAGATATATTAGCAGAGTCGAAAGTGCGATCGGCATTGTAGTCGCTAGGGCGATCGATCCCAGATAAAGGTGATATGTGAGGTTATCAACAGAAAGGACTAAAGCCCTTACTACGAACCTGTTATGATTTTTGGTATCTTTTCAGGATTTTATGCTTCAGACAAACCACCAAAACCCACTCCACAATACATCCCAAAATATAGCCGATAAAATCCTCGCAAGCAAAGCTGCTACCCATAAATAGATGCCCGAATAATCTAGCCCTAATCCATTGCAAAAAACGAGGATGCCACAGTTGGCTAAATTCAATTGCGGAGTTAAAAAGGAAAACTCCCCATTCTTTTAACAACTGATTACCAATAAACTAGGTTTATTGCCGATCGCCTACCCCTGGGATAACGCAACTCCTTGATGGCACTCCTGAGCGGGCTGGTCGTCATAATTTACCTTGACAAAACGTGAGAACCTACCGATCATCAGGCTTTACCTGAAATGTGAATTGAAGTAATTGCCTCTTTCTTCTGAAAAGGAGATGATTTCATGCTTTGCAGCGATCGGCATTTCATCCTGATTTCATAATTGCGTGCAATTCTAGAGAAGTAAACTAATTTGGAGTATCTCAGATAGCAACATTTTCTTTCGTTACTCTATCTCTAGTCTCAATGAAGTGAGTGTTCCTCAACTTCTTTGCAAACAGAGGATTTTCATTTCTTCTATTTAAAGTCATTGCTATTAGCAGATTCCAAAATGTTTCTTCCACCGCTCTTCAAAACTATGTAATTTGGTTCCACCGCTATGCTGCTGACGCAAGGATTCTAAGTGAAGTCATCCATCCTCTAAACCACTATTCACAATTTCATCTAGCAAACGACATGAACAATACTTTCATTGCAAATTATTTTGATTGGGATCACCGGACTCCACGCAAACGCCATCGTTTGGCTAATCGGCTATTGAATAAATTTCGCTTGAACGGTCAAGTTATTCCAAAAACGCCTGGCATGGCAAATGTAGAAGCTCGAATGAATATTTTTCATTTAGCAAGCCAAACAGCAGCATACAAAGTATCTGGTGATGTTGTCGAAGTCGGTTGTAATGCTGGCGAAAGCTCCATTGTGATCCAAAAAGTTCTGAAGGAGTATGCACCGGAGAAACAATTTCATGTGTTTGACAGCTTTGAAGGGCTTCCAAAACTACAAGAAGACGATATTAAAGATGGAGTATACGCTCAAGGTTCGATGACAGCTAAACTCGACAGATTCAAAAAGAATTTTTCCGATGTTGGACTGGAGCTACCACATATTCATAAAGGATGGTTCGAGGATACTGTTCCTTCCTGTCTTCCAGATCAGATAAGCTTTGCAATTGTGGACGGCGATATATATAGCTCTACTAAATATGTACTGCCCTATGTGTACGAGCGTCTAACGCCCGGAGCTATTTGCTTATTTGGCATTTATTATGATGAAAAGGTGTTTTCACGTCCATATACTGCTGAGCCCTTCAAATCGCCTGGTGTACAACGTGCTTGTGACGAGTTTTTTGAAGACAAGCCTGAAAAAGTCTCTGTACTCTATGCTTGTGAGTATTCCAACGGCTATTTTCGCAAGCTGTAGAGACAGAGCAGTTTTATGGGAATAATAATCGGGTATTTCTATCCTTAGAGTGTTTCATCACCTTCGTAAATAGGGCACTCCTCGGAATTGGCCGATCGGTAATAAATCTTGTTTATTGCCGATCGTCAACACCTAGAATGAGGCAAATCCGTGGTTAGCGCAGCCCTCGAAGAGGATCGCACTCCTGAGCGGGCTAGGTGCTTGTGGCGCACCTTACGCTACTTAAAAATCAAGGACTAAAGTCCTTACTACAAACCCGATTAATTGACAATTTCGCTGCGAGATACCTTACTATTTCTAGCAGGATTTGGCGTTAATTCTGGCGGCGAAACTTGAACACTTCCCCACTCATTCAAAAAGCTTTTCAGCAAAACCTCTTGCTGAGTGCGAAATGTCTCGACATTTGCCCCACGATTCATAATCACAAACCACACAGTTTCTTGTTTTTGAGTGGGCAGGGCTCCGCCCAAAGCGCTAACATTATCCAATGTGCCAGATTTGACCACTGCTAATTGGGGAAGCGACCGTTCTGATAGTATTCCTTGATCTTTCCCAACTACAGTTAAGACATCCGCAACTGTCATGCTGTAAGGTTGAAGATAGCGTTCTAAAGCTATAAATAACGCGCAAGCAGCCCGGGGAGAAATGAGATTTTCTTCGCTCAATCCCGAACCGTTGACGAGTTGAATTTCTGCGGGCGGAACTCCGGTTGCTGCTGCTGCTTTTTGCGCGACTGTTTTGGCGCCGCCGACAGTATCAGCTAGCATATCTGCCATGAGATTGTTGCTGTACTGATTCATTTTTTTGATCAGTTCAGCAAGGGGCAAAGAATAATGTTTGACTAAAGGCTGCACGTCATTGGGAGATGCTGGCAAAACTTTTACAGTCCCCTCAATTGCTATTTGGGGTTTCGGCGTATTTGGAGGCAGGGTTTGATACTGGGCGGCGGCTTCGCTGGGCCAGATTTGACTGTTCAATCCTTGTTTGAGCAATTCTCCCGATTTGACTGGATCAAGTTCAAAGTTCATGTAAAACTTATCGACAATTATCAAATTGCCACTGACTCGCTTGATGCCTTTTTGATTTAAGGCGTTACCAAGGGCGATCGCCTCTTCCCAAACAAACAAAGGATCGGCGTTTCCCTGTACAATTAAATCACCTTTTAATACGCCGTTTTCTATTTTTCCTGTTGTACCAATTAAGGTAATAAATTGATGTTCCGGCCCGAATTGTTGCAGCGCGACGAGAGATGTTGCTACTTTGGTAATAGAAGCGGCTGACAGAGGAACTGTACCTTGATGATTGGCTAGCAAAGTATTGCCAGATTGCATCCAGACGCCTTGGTCTTCTTTGGCAAAACCTTGGGCTGTCAAGCCGTTGAGATATTGCTGGATTTTGGTATTTGTGGGGGTTTCGGGATTGGTAGCAGAGACTATTAAGGGCTGAGGCTGACTTGGTTTAACTGGCGGCGGGGAAGATTCAGCTACAGGAGAGGGAGGTGCAAGTTGAGGTGATTCAGTAGCTGCACATCCGGCAATAATTGTGAGAAGGGCGATCGAACTTACAGCAGTCAAGTAGCGGTTTTTCAGCATTACTTTAATTTTTTTCATCAAATGTACGATCGTCTGTTCGGCACGCCCGATGGAAAGTCTAGCATTAACCCGCGCCTTTTGGAGCATCCGGAGCTGCGTTACCAGAATTGCGAACCGCTAACATTACCCATCTTCTTCTCTATCTTTCTTCGTGCTCTACCCTACGGCAACGGCTTCGCCGAACCCGTCTTCGTGGTTCGTTAAATAGATATTTAGGACTTACGCATTGACAAAAAACATTATCTATGTATTCTCGACCATAGCATCACTCTGAAGGTTTGCAAAAATATGCTCACGTATAACTAAGG
>JARCMA010000488.1 GCA_030248405.1 Microcoleus sp. MP8IB2.171 | reverse complement strand
TAAGGGGGATTTAGGGGGATCTCCGGGTGATACAAACAGTTAAGTGAACCGTATTGGGTTTTAGCCTGGTCAAATTTTTTCAGGCGCAGCAACTGTGTCCAGCCAATCATCGCATTGAGCGGCGTCCGCAGTTCGTGAGAGAGGACGGACAAAAACTCATCTTTGATGCGGCTGGCCTGCTCAGCAGCCACACGAGCCGTTTGTTCTTGAATCCGAAGGCTGCCTTCTGTCTCAAACTGTTTTTGCTCCGTGATATCCTCGATCGCCAACAGAATCATCTGTGTATCGCCGAGGGGAGGCATTTTGCGGGCATTGAGCCGCATTATTTTATGCCCGATCTGCTCAAAGTCATGCTCGATCTCAAAATCGTGAAACTCGGCATTTCCTGCCAGAATTTCTTGGAGGAGCGATCGCAACTTGGGAATATTCCACTGTCTGTTACCGAGATCGAAGATCGAGTGTTGCTCAGTGTGGATCGGCATCACCTGAAACGTCTGGTAGAAAGAACGGTTGGCCGTGATCGCCCGCAGGTTGAGATCTAACACTAGCAATGGTTCCCGCACGGTTTCCACGATCGTTTCGGCGTAATTTTTCGCTTCCGTCAACTGCTGGGCGCTCATTTTGAGCTCGTGGATATCCACCAACATCACCACAGCCCCATCAATCTTGTGGTCGATCGTCCGATACGGTCGAATATGCAGATCATACCAATGACCCTCTCGATCTTGAACCTCCTGAACTTTCAAATTGAGGGTGCGGATCACCTCTACAATCATTGGCTCTAACTCCGGCACTATCAACTTGTGAGTGATGTCGCTCAAACAGCGCCCGACATCGCTAGAAATCAAGTTGAAGATGCTTTCGATTGCGGGAGTAAACCGGCGGATTCGCAGGTCGCCTCCCACCATCAGAATCGGAATATTGATGGTGCTGAGCAGATTCTGTAAATCGTTACTTACCTGAGTTGATTCAACATTGCGCCGCTGCAATTCGTCATTAATTGTGTTCAGTTCTTCATTGGTTGCCTGAATCTCTTCTTTTGCGGTTTCGAGTTCCTCATTTGTACTTTGCAACTCTTCGTTGTTCGACAAAATCTCCTCGTTGGCAGCTCTCAAATCTTGGTTAGCGGCTTGATGTTCTTGGACGATCGTTTGCAGGTGGTCTTTTGTAATTTTGAGTTCTTCTACCAGCCTCGCAATCTTCAAACTTTCACCCTCTAAAGCATCGGAGTTGACTCTACGATCGTTTACAGCGGCAGGCATTGCAGGGAGCGGCGGCTCGTCTTGAAACAAAACTAAAAAATAGTTTTTTGCTACAGCGCCTGTTGGGAATGGAATCACATTAATTCTGACGAGGCGGATGCGATCGCTTTCTCTAATTTGCAAGCCTTTGCGCGTGATCTGCAACTGCTGCTGGGAGGCCTGTTCAATTGCAGTGCGGAGTTCGAGGCGCAATCCTTCTTTTGCCATTCTCAGCAAATTCAAGCTAGCCCTACCGGGAGACGGTTCTAGGTAGGCATTCGTCTGTCCTCGAAATTGCAGAATCTCCCTGGCTGCGTTAATTATGACGCCGACAGGCGCATGGTGATTCAAAACAATGCGATCGGCCTGTTTCTCGATTTCGATTTCGTTTAAGCTTTCCGTCACCAGCGGTGGGTTGAGGAGTGTCGCAGGATAGTTGCTAGCAGTTAAATCCATGCCCAGCCAATGCGACAGCAGTTTTTTAGTATAAATTTTGTTCTTTTTGTCTAATAGCGTAAACAATTCTGAAAAGTCACCAACCGTTTCCGAAGTGCCTAACAGCAAAAAGCCCGCGGGCCGAAGCCCATAGTGGAAAATTGGCAGCAGCTTTTTCTGCAAAGGCGGGCCGAGATAGATCAGAACGTTCCGACAGGTGATCAAATCCATCCGGGAAAACGGCGGATCGCTGATCAGGTTTTGTTTAGCAAAGACGCAGAGTTCGCGCACTGACTGAGCGATTTGGTATCCGCCCTCGATTTGCACAAAGAACTGATGCAGGCGTTGGGGTGAAATATCCGCGACTTGGGCTGGCGTATAAAAGCCACGGCGCGCATGGGCGATCGCATTTTCGCTGATGTCTGTCGCATAAATCTGAATCGGCAGATCAGTAGCTCGATCTGCTAAAAACTCTAACAAGCAGATGGCGATCGAGTAAGCTTCTTCACCGGTTGAACAGCCGGCAACCCAAATTCGGATCGGTGTTTTCGACGATTTATCTTTAACGATTTCGGGAAAACTTTTTCGGACTCATTTTTTATACCAGATAGCTTGCTGCCTGCGTATTATCGTTGTTATATTATATTTAATATAAATATATTAAAATGAATAATAAGTCATCTACCTACCGATATAATATCTAGGCCAGTCGGCCTGTGTTCTCAAGCGATTTTAAAATCATTATTTTGGAGTTCCCCCTTTCCTAGCGGGGGACAAGATTGAGACGGGAAATTATCAATAATTATACTGTTAAAAGTTAAGAATCAGTGAATTTTTCCGATTCTGCCAGCGTAGGAATTCTATTAAGGTTTGCGAGCGAGTGGAGTTCTCCTCAATGCCCCAACTCATCAAGAAACTTCCAACCGGAATTTTGTCCGTCCTTATCAAGCAGTGGGACTCTGGAGAATCTCCTGGGAACGAAAACAGTACAATTAAGTAGATAAACTCAAAAAAACAGCATACTCTACAGAACCGCAATTAATCTCATTTTGAGGAAGGTTGTTGCGATCGCAAATTGGCTACCACCCCGCCGATGTAAACTATCTCGGGATAATTTTATAAGTGTTTAATCACTGCTTGTTGGGCCATTTGTACCTTTTTAATCATTTTCAAGGTATCGTCGATCGGCCGTTGCCAATATTACTCACACTCAGCAATTACTTCCTAAACTTCTTCTGGTGTTGAAGTTTGAGGCTGTTAATTGGCCGACACAATCTAATAACTGAATTTTTTTAAATGTTCCCAAAATCCGGCCATCCTAGCTAAAGTCGTAAAGAAAAGTAACAAAAATATATTTTAATGGGCTTAGGGAAATTAGCGAAATCCCAGCAGCGCTGCCAAGTTGGGATTCTCAAGACAGGCTGCGGGGGGTAACGGTTCAGAGAAAGTGCGATTCTGCGGTGGCGCTAACGATGTTGCTGAGCAAAGTGAACGATACCGAGTTGATGGTGCGATCGTTCGTGGCGATGGATGGCGGCATAGTCAAACTGCGGACTCAATGGCTGCGCTGTTAAAAATGATGCAGTTTGATCGCGCGATCCGATCGCGATCCGAAGCCGCTAACTCTTTGTCAAGGTTCGGAACCGAGGCGATTGCTGATTTAGTGGCAGGTTTTGACCAAGAATTTCTTGATGGTACAAGCCCCCGGATTTATCCGTGGAATCAATCCAAAATCTCAAATCTAAAATCCTCAAGCCCCCGAATTTATCCGTGGGGTCGCCTCCAAAATCTCAAATCTCAAATCTCAAATCGAATGACCGCGATGACAATTGGCTCGTCTCCCACAGTATCATGGCTCGGCTGTGCGATCGGCTGTCGCCCAAAATTGATTGTCAAAATGCTATACTCAAAATCAGAAAATAGTTGTACAATGTTTTTCTAGTCATTTTTACAGCTCCGCCTCCAAAGTCAAAGAAGGTGAAAGCAAGTAAAAAACACTAAGCGCGGGCGTAATTCAGTGGTAGAATGTCAGCTTCCCATGCTGGACGTCGTGGGTTCGAGCCCCACCGCCCGCTTTGACTGAATTTTCATATAATTATGAAAATTAATTAGTGCTATCAATTGAATCTATGGCTTATTTCTTAACCGCTGCTTTATATAAGTTCGTTGAACTACCGGATTTTGCTGACCTGAAAGCACCGCTACTCGATTGTTGCAACAACAACAATGTCAAAGGCACCATCTTGCTGGCCCAAGAAGGCATCAATGGCACGATCGCCGGTTCATCCGAGGGCGTACACGCAGTGCTCGCATTCTTGCGCTGTGACGCGCGTTTTGCTGATTTGGTTC
>JARCMA010000487.1 GCA_030248405.1 Microcoleus sp. MP8IB2.171 | reverse complement strand
CTCATCGCTCAAGCCAAGCTGCCGTAACTTACCCACCGCTTCAATCTTAACTTGATTATTGTTGCGCTGAGCTTCAAGATTCGCAGGCTGACTTTTATCGGGGGTAGTAGTGGGTACTTCTGAGCAAGTATTGATATAGTTAATTGTGTTGCTATTACCAAAAATATTAGTGCGATCCACCAAATTGATATTCAGATTTAATTGCCGTTCTAAAACTGATTCCAGATTACCTTTATCAATTGGTTCACCAAAAACATCAGATAACATTTGCAAAAGCTTGTAACCTACATCCTTAGCATGACCAGGCGTACAACCGTAAGTATCTGCAATATCAGAATACTTTTGTCGATTCAGTATTCCCTCGATAATTTTACGCTGCAAGTCATTTAGACGTTTGCCTGTCTTCGCGCTGAGCACTTCATCTACAAATTGCAATATATGGGCAGTGTCCATCAGTAGGGTTGTCAGAGAACTAGAGTTAGTATAGCCGACTTTACCCGTCTTTATCCGTCTTTATCCGCCTTGCATCCAAATTTTATAAATACCCGTCTTTTTCCGTCTTTTTTCCCTTTGCAGTTTTGGGCGATCGGTCTATGATACGGAAGAGGTAAAAAGCATCTTCGCTAGAGCAAGTGGCTGCGAACTTAATTCCGCTCCTCAATCGAGAGCGATCGGGATTTACTATTTTGCGAGTTGCGATCGCACTCTAAATTATCTTATACGTTTTGGGCGATCGGCTCAATCAAGTAAAGGAATTATATAAGCCATGATACCACGTCGAAGGTTAACCGATCTAGAGGAAATCCTTGATTCCTCATACGAAACTCTGGGAAATTTACAAAAGCAACTTGTTTATACTGCCGGTGCATCAGAAAGAAATAATATTCAGCTAACAATTTCTAAACAAGTTTTACCAGAAATTCGTAAGTATGAGAAGGAATACTGGCAACTTTTAGCTCAGAATGCAAATTCATTCGAGATTAATGAAACGGATGCAGATTGCGCCATTATAGAAATTTTACAGATTGTCGAGCAGATTCGGCAAAGTAGTACCGCTGGCTACTCTCAGGAAGCGATACAACTATTAACTGAAATTAGGAACAAACTAAATGAACCAGAAAAATCTGCTGCGGGAAAGCTGAAAGCTACACTTCCCCTACTGCCACCCTTCATCTCCTATGAAATTGAACTAGGTACAGAAGGTATTTTGCAACGGATCTTTCCGACCTTTAGCCGGATATTAAAAAAAAATTAGTTGACTCTGACTGGGATGAAACATTAGTTTCCCCCGACTGGGATGAAGATATGGCTGAAACTAAAACTCCAATGAAGTATAATCAAATTTTATTTATTTTGGGTATCATCGCAGCTATTAGTGTTGGTGCGATTGTTCCAGAAATTAGATGTAGGATAAGCTGGGACTCAAAAGTATGTGGTGTAACACAAAAAGAAGTTGAACTCACTACACAAACAAGCATCGGAGAATCCTTGGCAGGAGTAAAAATTCATGTCATTGCTCAAGGAGCTCCCGAAGTTCAATATACCGATAGTAATGGTTATGCCAAAGTGCGAATTTCGAGTAAAGGAGATGTTCGTGTCAACTTAAGTAAATCAGGCTATCCATCTCAAAACTTTAATATCAATTTAGAAAACGATCCAAGTATAGTCAGGACTATTCGGTTTGACCCATCAGGTCAACCTGAAGTTCAAAGCGTCCCATCTTTGCCCCTGCCTACTTCCAGTGTATCATCTAACCCTTCTACACCGACACCACCACCTGCACCGAGCATCAACAATGATCTACTTACCAAGAGTGTAAAAGGTAATTTGATTTCTCAAAATGAGAAAGAACGATATTATTTTACTTTAGGTAATCCGAGCAATATTAGCTTGTACCTAGATGAAGTTGAAAATGAAGCTCTGATAACGCTCTATACAGATAATGGTAATGGCTTGCCAGGCAATGAAATAACTGAAGCAACTGCTACTCTTTATCGGCCAGTAGAAATTGAAAAAATTCTAGGTAGCGGGAAATATATTGTTGAAATTAAGCGGAGAATAGAAGATACAAAATACAGAATTACTGGCACTAATTATACCAAAAAAATTAACGATTTCGGTTCATTAGGAAATGACAAAAAAACCGATCCGTCTGCTCTAAATAAAGATAAGCGAAAACAGTATTATCGATTCACTATAGGTAATCCTGGTGGGGTAAGTCTGTATCTAGACCAGGTACAAAATGAAACCCAGATAACGCTCTATACAGATAATGGCAATGGCTTGCCAGGTAATGAAATAACTGAAGCAACTGCTACTCGTTCCCAGCCAGGAAAGATTGAAAGGAATCTAGCCAGTGGAAATTATATCGTTCTCTTGTCAAAAAGGGGAGGAGATACACCTTACTCTTTCTCGATTAAACTTTCTTCTCAGCCGCAGTGAATAAACTTAGCTGCAAATAATATAATCGCCTAAACAGAAGTACGATCGCCCTTCTTCCACTTCTTCAGCAACTCCGGCGTAACCAACCCTTGCGGAAAAAATATCGTTCCCACGACAATCAGCAACCCAAAAATAATTAAGCGTCCATCCCGCAGAAATTGTGCCAACCAAAGCGGCAATCCCTGAATAGTTGCCATCCCCCTCAAAACCTCCGGCAAAGCAGTAAAAACCATCCCGCCCAAAACCGACCCGACAAAAGTTCTGCTACCACCAATTAACACAGAAGTCAAGTAAATAATCCCAGCATCAAAACTACCTTGACGCGCGTTCCAAGTATTGAGAAAATGCGCGCTAACCGCACCCACAACGCCTGCTAAAATAGCACCCAACGTAAAAGCCAGAACCTTGTAAAAAGTCGGGTTAATGCCGATCGCACCTTGTCTTTTTTCACCGACAGGGCGATCGATGAGGGGTTGGGATGCGATCGCCCCTTACTTTTTTATTGATAGGCGATCGCTCTTAGTCCTAGATGAGTTATGCTACCAGATGATTTGACACAATCATCGTTTCACACTCATCCCAATACTGGAGGCGATTATTTGCAAGAACCTAGTGAGACAGATAAGTGTGCTGTTAGAGACGATCCTGATTTAAAGGGAGCCTCTTACGTAGGTGAGTTTGTGATTTCGCAAGCAAAAATCTATCTAATTGCACCGAATGGACAAGTAAGTGAGATTTCGGATACATCTATCATTCTAGGTTAAAAAATGGAGGCTAATTATGACTGCAACATTGAGTTCAGATGTGCTTCAAGATGATATTGCCGTTGCAATTGCTCGTGCGATCGCTGCTGCTAATAAACGTGCCCGTGAATTGAATATTGATGTAATGCAAAGCATCATCAGCCTGACGCAGCATCCTCAGAATGATAGCTGGGTATGGCGAGTTAACTATGGAGCAAAAGATTATATTGGGCGACGAGGTGGGGATTTAATTATCGAAGTTAATCCAGAGGATATTAGCATCCAGAGAGTGCTTTGGGGGCAATAGTTACAGCGCGATCGAACCACATGACTGAAACGGTTTATATTGAAACTAGCATTCTCGGCTA
Organism: Microcoleus sp. MP8IB2.171; assembly: GCA_030248405.1. Classification (GTDB taxonomy): domain Bacteria; phylum Cyanobacteriota; class Cyanobacteriia; order Cyanobacteriales; family Microcoleaceae; genus Microcoleus. Next base: position 380 of record JARCMA010000487.1, on the reverse strand, counting down.
CCTCACCGCTTGATCGACAGACAATCTAATTCTTGCAGCCAACATCAAAATCACTCAAGACTGGTGGCTCTAGGAGAGTAGCGGCGATCGCGCGAGTGTCTTTCGATCGCGACGAGGATGGGGCGAAATCGTAACGCTATCTGTTTTTAAACAGAATTGCGATCGCCCTTCTTCCACCTCTTCAACAACTCCGGCGTAACTAACCCTTGTGGAAAAAATATCGTCCCCACGACTATCAGCAGCCCAAAAATAATTAACCGCCCATCCCGCAGAAATTGCGCCAACCAAACCGGCAATCCCTGAATAGTCGCCATCCCCCTCAAAACCTCCGGCAAAGCAGTAAAAACCATCCCGCCCAAAACCGACCCGACAAAGGTTCT
>JARCMA010000486.1 GCA_030248405.1 Microcoleus sp. MP8IB2.171 | reverse complement strand
TCCTTGTTCTCCTTGTTCTCCTTGTTCTCCTTGTTCTCCTTGTTCTCCTTGTTCTCCTTGTTCTCCTTGTTCTCCTTGTTCTCCTTGTTCTCCTTGTTCAAACCCGCTAGGACTCATTAAGACGATCGGTTTAACCGAATTATTATTGCTAACCGATGAATTAGCAGCATTAGCCGCATTACTCAAAAAATTCATCGAAGACAATTGATTGAGACTGCTATCATTCTGAGATACGATCCCGCTAGCAGCAACAGAAGTTAAAACACAAGCTCCAACGCCGAGCCAAATCTTAGTTTTATTTTGCATTTTTCAAAAATCCTTACTGTGGGTGATTACTTTTACTATCCCACACAAAAGTAAAGAACTCGGAAAGAGGGAAAAATATCTAAAAAATGTTTGCACAGGCATTGCCTTATTGCTACAATTCTAGTCCATAAGCAACCTGTAGGAGTTTCCTCAATGATGATCTGTATGGCTAATATTTTGACTGCCGAAGAATTAGAATTAATTATCAATAGTCTAAAAAATGCTGAATTTGTAGATGGAAAGTTAACCGCAGGTTGGTACGCCAAACAAGTAAAAAATAACGCTCAATTAAAAAACGATGCGGCTCCGACTCAGGAAATTAGAAGTCTAGTCAATCAAGCACTAAAACGCAATTCTTTATTCCAAATAGCGGCGCGCCCGAAAGCAATTCGTCCGATTATCTTTAGTCGCTATCAGGTAGGAATGTACTACGGGACACATATTGATAATGCGATTATGGGAGATGAAAAACTTACGAGATCGGATTTGTCTCTGACTCTATTACTCAGCGATCCTGCGAGTTATGCGGGCGGGGAATTAGTGATTGAAAGTACCCAAGGCGAACAAGCTTTTAAACTTGATGCTGGCTCGATGGTTGTTTATCCTACTACAACTTTGCACCGGGTGGAACCTGTCACTGAAGGTGAGAGATTAGTGGCGGTGACTTGGGTGCAGAGTTTAGTTCGGGATGCTCACAATCGAGAAATCCTATTTGATTTGGATACGGTTCGCGATATCCTGTTTCAGAAGTCTGGAAAGACGGCGGAGTTTGACTTGCTATCCAAAAGCATTGCTAATTTGCTCCGAAAATGGGCTGATGTTTAGGGCGAGGAAGTCTTAGAGGCGTTGAAAGAAATTTTATGTCTTTCCGAGTGCTTTACTTTTATTTGTAACAATGCAAATAGATAAGTTAAACAACAAGGATTTTACAATGAGTAACGAAACTAAAATTTGGACAGGCGTGGGACAGTCATATCTAACCAAAGATAATTCCATAGATGTAAATATAGCGTCATCGGAGAGATACCAACTCTCAAGCAGAGATAGTGGTGAAATTGGCGAAATTGGCTACGAAAGTGGCGAAAGTGGCGAAAGTGGCGAAAGTGGTTACGAGAGGAATTTTTCGATCAGTCAACCTGTAACTTCTTCCAGTTATAGCCCAGTTACGGGCAATTTTTCCATGATTTCTCAGGGATACGAAAGGGGCGATAATTTTTATCAGATTGAAATTGAAGGTACAAATATTGACGACATCTTAACAGGAATTCCTGGGAACAATGTTGTTTTAGAAGGACGCAGGGGCAATGATATTCTGAGCGGCAACAATGGCAATGATGAACTAGAAGGTGGGAAGGGTCAAGATACCCTTGACGGCGGTGCAGGAAATGATATTCTGGAAGGAGGGAAAGGGAAAGATCTTCTCACGGGCGGTATGGGTTCGGATATATTTGAGCTAGAATGGCGATCGGCTGCAAATACTCTCGAACTCGCTGATATCATCACTGACTTTCAAAAAGGTGTAGATAAATTGAACCTGGAAAATGGCTTAGGATTTTCTAACATTAATATCACTCCCGGTACTGGAATTTATGCTGGTGATACTCTGATACAGCTAGCAAATACGGGTCAATATTTAGCCGTATTGAAAGGGGTTAATGCTGGAAATATTAACGGGGCAGATTTCAGTTTTTCATAATGGTCTAATTGAATTGAAACTCAGTCAGGACTTACGCGCGCGGGGTCATCAACCCGGTTTTTGATACCATTTTTACGAATTTTTGCTCCGAAAGAAGTTTTGGGCGGAGTGAACGTCCGGGTTGTTTACACGGCCGAGAGTTTGTAAGGTGCGTCGCTGTGAGATTTTCGAGCTTTATTTGGGGATTGTCTATGGCGACGCACCCTACGAACTTACTACTAAGTTTCAGCCCTTAAGAATAACATTTACAGCCGATGAAATTATGGCGATTTATGCTACGCCACAGCAGGGAATTGCTGCGGCTAAATCTATGAGTAAAGCTGCTTCAGAAATGCTTGAATTATATGGAATTGGTGCGGGATGCGGGGTGCATTGCGGGAGCGTTATCGAAGGTCTGTTTGGCGGTGAAGATGTTCGGACTTATACTGTAATTGGTGATGTTGTTAATACAGCAAAACGCTTAGAAAGTGCCACGCCTGGTGGTGCAATTACTATTTCTGATGCTGTCTATCAAGGGATGTCACAACATCTAACCGTCGAACCTTGTGAACCGATTGTGGCTAAGGGTAAAACAGCAGCTTTAATTGCATGGCGGTTAATATAGCAAGCCCTAAATAAAATTTTTCGCTGTCAAGTTATTTTTTGTGATTATAGTTTATACGTTGGTTAGCAAGTAAGGTGCTGATGGGTGCACTCTACATTTCGCTAAATAGATCCAAATTCAGATAAAAGACTTCATAACCGTCGGGTGCGCGAATCAACTTTTCTATTACCGGAGGTAGTTGCTGTTTGCGGTACAATTCGGGAATTTCGCAGAAGCTTTCTTCAGAAATTTCCAAAATTTTGGGCATATCAGGAATGGGAATTCCCAGGCGATCGCTCTTATTTAAGCTGCAAACAATCAGGTAGTTGCAGTCAGAAATGCTCCGACTGCTAGGAAATATTTTGGATAAATTAATCAAGGTAATCAGTTCTTCTTGGTGCCGCACTAAACTTTGACCGCTATCTAAAAAACCGTAGGGATTAAAGTCTTTAACAACGCGCTGCACCCGTTCAATCGGAACTGCATAGTAAACGTTTCCTAGTTCAAAGGAAACAAGTTTTCGAGGAGGCGTTCTAACAGTCCCTTGTTTCTTGCTGCGAAAGCGGCGATTGTAATTGGCGTGAGTCATTCGATTTTAGATTGGGGGATTGGGGGATTGGTAATTGATAATTGGTAATTGGTAAATCCAAAAGCTCGAAACATTTGTATTCCTAATGACTAATGACTAATGACTAATGACTAATGACTAATGACTAATGACTAATGACTAATGACTAATGATTTAATGTTTGATTAATTTGGGGATAGCTTGTAAAAGTTGGGCTTCGCTGTAAGGTTTGGTGAAGTATTGATTAGCGCCTAATTCCATTGCCATTTGCCGATGTTTTTCCCCGCTACGGGATGTCAGCATGGCTACGGGAATCTTAGCAAACCGCTCGGTCGATCTGATCGATCGCAACAATTCAAATCCATCCATCCGGGGCATTTCAATATCCACGATCGCCAAACTGCAATCAAGACCATTTTGCAACTTTTCCAGGGCATCCACACCGTCTTTAGCCTGTACCACCCGGTAGCGAGCACGAGTCAGCGTCAGAGACAGCAACTGGCGAATTGTATAGGAATCATCCACTACCAAAATCTGCGGTGACTGACTCGAACTCGGCGGTATCTCCTGCACTTTACCGGAGACAGCGGCGATCGAACTATTTACCACAGGTTGACCCACCAAATCGTCCACATCCAGAATATTCACCACGCGCCCGTCCCCCAAAATTGTAGTCCCCAAAACGCCGCGAGGCTTAGATAGAGGCGGTGGCAAAGGTTTAACCACAATTTCCTGCTGACCGATCAGCCGTTCCACGGCCACAGCCAGCATTCCTTCGGTAGAAGCCAAAACCAGGACAGGAATTTCCTCTTGGGTCAAAGGGTCAGGAGAGGGGGCATCCGGCCCGACGACGCTGTATTCGAGCAAATCTTGCATCCTCACCAAACGAATAAATTCCTCCCGCCACCACAGCATCGGCTGATTGCCGGCAATGTGAACTTCCGAGGCTTTAATGTGCAGAATTTCCTCGACTGCATCCAGTGGCACTGCTATTTTATTGTGATCTGTCTTCACCATCAAAGCATCAGTAATCGACAGCAGCAGTGGCAGTTTAATGATAAAACTCGTACCTTTTCCGAGGCGAGAGTCTACCTTCACAGTCCCCCGCACAGTCCGCAAATTTGTTCGCACCACGTCGAGCCCGACTCCCCGCCCCGAAAGGTCGCTGACCCCTTCTGTAGTGCTGAAACCCGGCCAAAACAGAAAATCGTAGAGTTCGGCAATGGAAAATTCTTGAGCTTGTTCCTCCGTAGCCAAACCCTTTGTGACAATTTTACGGCGAATCATTTCCGGGTCAATGCCTTTGCCGTCATCGGCGACAGTAATAATAGTTTGGCCGCCTTGGTGGCGGGCTTCTATTTCTATTTGACCGCTGGCGGGCTTGCCGCTTGCTTGCCGAACTTCGGGCATTTCGATGCCGTGGTCGAAAGCGTTTCTCACTAAGTGTATTAAGGGGTCGCGCAAAGCGTCGAGCAAACTTTCGTCAATTTTGGTATCTCTTCCCACTAGCAGCAGGTTGACATCCTTATCGTATGTGAGGCACATCTCCCGCAGGGCTCTGGGCAAGTGATCGACGGCGCGACTGAAACTCACGACTCGCAACTGCATGACGCGGCTGCGTAGTTGTTCGGTAATGCGGCGCAGTTGGTCGGTACTGCGCTCGAATTTCATGGCTAAGGTGTCTAATTTGGTGGCTGAGTGAGAAATTGCTTGGGCAGTTTCGATGACTTCTGCGGCTGTCGAGTGGAACTCTGTATAACGATCCATCTCTAAGATATCGAAGTGAGCATGGATCGGAGAGGATTTGCCGTTAGCAATCATTGGGAATTCTGTTTCTGCTGCTGTACGTTTTCCCAATCCAGAGTTCCCGTTTCCCCCTTTCCAGTCTGCAAAACTCAGTCTGTCGTATTCTTCTCGCAACTGGCCGCCGAATTGGTTTAAATCTACGATACTGCGGCGGATGCGCTTGACTTCGCCACGCAGTTCGGATTCTTGAAGTTCTAAATTTGTACGGTTGATGACTAATTCCCCGACTAGATTCACCAATTCAGTTAAGCGTTCTAAGTCTACGCGGATTGTTGGTCTTTGCGGGTTGGGGAGAGGGGAAGAGG
>JARCMA010000485.1 GCA_030248405.1 Microcoleus sp. MP8IB2.171 | reverse complement strand
GTAAATAACTTCTTGCTCATAAATAACCTTTTAAAAGCTGATTGTGGCGATAATAGTTGGCATTTTTCCCTTCTAATTTACCAGAAAGAATTGGTTTAAAGCCTCTCCCTTTTAGGGAGAAATTAAAAGAAGACTATTCATTACTTCAATCCTCTTTCTTCCAGGTCAACTGTCAACCCTTCGACTTCGCTCAGGGCAAGCTGTCAACTGTCAACTGTCAACTGATTTTTAACGGGATGTTGAGGTAACTCAGGTTGAAGTTGTTCGCGGTTCATTGCGTAATCCTATAAACCACGAACAACTCACCACTGCGACTGTCGGCTCTTATTGAACTAGAGTTATATATTTGAAAGAAAGGCGTACACTTTACAATTTTTAACCCCACTCGTGTTCAGTCAGATCCTTAAGCTCGTTTCCAACCCTCATTATAGAAAGAAACTCTGTATTCTTTACCGGGAGGAACATTACGATTCAACACCTGCGAGAGGGTCTTGGTCTGCCTAATCTCTTCCCAACCTACAGGTGAAAAAGTTTCTGGATTGAAGACATTTTCGGCTAGCAGAGGATTAGTGAAAGCTTGAGAAAAGGCATCAATTCCTATCAGTCTTCCAACTAAAGGAGGTAAGGCTGAATTTGGTCGCAGATCTTCTGCATAGAGTCCCACATACAACTCAATGTTGTCTACGTGACCGTACAATCGTTTCAATTCTTTTTGGACATCTTCATTGTTAGTAATTTGAGCGAAATCTGTCACCCGTGGATACTTACACAGTTCGCGGTAATCGTTGTAGCTTCTTAATTTCGCCGCACGACCTACACGAATGCTGGCTGTCTCGGTTGGAATCAGGAACTCAGGCGTATTGAATAAACTCAATTGCGCTGCTGGTTGGGAACAAGCTTCTTCAAACATAGCTCCCAAACCCTTGTTGATAATCATATCATTGTTCCACATCGTCTCCGGCATAGACATTTCTTTGCCGTCATGGATCAGCTTATCGGGCAGCATACTATGCCAACGATAAACTAAAGTAAACTCTACCGACATCCAATTGGTGCGATACCATTTTTCATTATTAAATGCTGGGGGATCTGTGAAAAATTGGAAGTTATAGGGAGTAATGTGGTTGATATAATCCTCTAGCACAATTTTCAGAAACTCTGCCATCACGATATTTCTGGCGGTTTGGAAAAGGCGTTCATCATCCCAAGTTGGATAGTTTTTTGCCAAGAGGTCGCACACGCGATTATGTTCTCTTAAGCTAAGAACGTTGAGCATTACATAGCCCACTTGCACATTGACACGCTCTAACTCTATCCCCATTACAAATAATTTTTGCCTTTTTTTATAGGGAATCTTATCGGATTTTTTTTCATTTTCACCGACTATTAGATGGGGAATTCCGTTGAATTCTTCTTTAGGCTGTCCGTTCTCATCATAGTAAAAAGGAGGATATTCTTCGCCATTAATAATTTGGCTTTTTAGCTTTCCTCCTTGATTAGACCTCAGCAGGCGAGTAATATTTGCGTTCAACCCATAGACGTTACACAGATCAATTTGGTGGTTGGAACTATTTCTGCGCTGATCCAGTCGATCTGTCCGCAGGAAACTGTCGGTAAACCATTGCACGAAATAGGGAAAAATCAGAGAGGATTTGGGCGAGTATTTAGTCTCTCCTTTTTTGCGGTACAATACCTCCAAATCCTTAATAGGTGGGAGATGCTTTTCAAAATTCTCTGTGGGGCTTAAATTAACCCCTATGTAGTTTTTATCCGTTAAGGGCTTCCAATCCGTAGGCGGTAGTTGGAGTCCGGAATAAGTGCGATCGTTTAATGAATCCCAAGAGGTGTAGGGAGACATGGCACTAAACGGATAGGGGCGAGTTGGAATTTTTAGAATGGCATTGTTAATCAGAGTTTTGTTAACTTTTTTGCTAAGCCCCTCGTTGCTTTGAATGAAGCTCCAAAACGGTTTCAAGTTAGTTAAAAGGAAAGTCTCGATTTTGTTTTTAAATCCGTCTCTTGATGTGTCTCTTTTTGAAGAGGTAATTGTTTTTACTTTTGGCACTTGTAGATGTGATTGATTGCCAAGTCTCAATTCCGGGTTCTCGATCGAGTTTTCTGTATCCTCTTTAATAGGTTTTAAGGGTTTATTAGATAAAAAAAGCGGTTCTAGATTCTTGGGGCTGTACGGGATGTCTACGCTTTCAAAACGCTTGACCGCGCTTTCATGAAGATCGTCAATGGTATCGACAACCTTCCGCAACTTCGTTCCTGCCAATTTGAAGAACCCAGGATTGTTTTGAAATGGAGCCTTATAATTAGGCTGGATATTTTTAATGGTATCTGGATCGAATTCAAGCTTCAATTCAAGGTCACTGATTTGATCCAACATCCACTTCAAGACAGCATCTGATAACCCGCGGTATGCTTCCGTACCACCGCCGATGCAGCCATGCTCACCTGGAAACCAAACTTGACGAAGCTTCTGCTTCGGGGCCTTATCATTTTTCGTCATCAGGGTAACATCAAAGATTTCGCGAATTTCGTCGATCGCAACGGCGTGCAACGCATTCTCAATATCCTTATTTAAAGTGGTGTCGTGGAATTTGTACCTTGTTTTGAGCTGTCCCTCAAACTTCTTGAAGGCGGGTACAAGAGGAATACCAAGGGCTCCAACGGTGTCGAAACAACCAAGCAAGGTAATCGGGACACGATCGCCGTTATCTTTGCCGTACTTTGTGCGGAAACTCTTTGCTTTGTCATCATTTGGTTTAACGCCTCGGTCACGGTAAAGCTCGTAAGCTTCTGATGCCTTGGTAATATAACGGCGGGATAGGAGACCGGAGCAATAGATCATCCCCGCTAGACTCCTGACTGTGTAAGCACCGCGACTGAACCCGAATAGATAGATTTCGTCATCACTATCATAGTTGAGAGAAAGAAAACGATAGGCATCTTGTATATTTTTATCGATTCCCAGCCCAGTGACTCCGCCCACAATCTTGTTACTTTCCACTCCAATGCCCTCGTCATAAAACACGAGCTGCGGAACCCCGTCACTGGCTGTCCGTTTCACTGCCTGGGCAATCATCAGCACATTACTTGGGCAAGTACTATTTAGTTGTTGCCAAGTTCCATCACAACAAACAATCAGACGTTTCATTTTAAAATTCTCTCTGTGAATCTGAAATTTGATAGCGAGCTGTCTTTGGTAATCGGTTACAAGAGAATTGCCAATTCCTGTTTTTGTATCGAGTCAGGCGATCCCTGCTAATTTTTGGCTGGAAATTGTTATGTGGCAGGGCAATCTTTAGCTATTTCGATTCTCAGGATATTAGTCCCAAAACACCCTATAGTCTAGTTGGCTGTATTAAAAGGTTAACTTTATTTATATTTCTTAAATTAAAATATTTACAGCGTGAAATAGTAGCTTTGGTTCTGGGAAAATGCTCGCTTCTCCTAAAACGTAAAAAATTCCGAGCGTGAAATAGTAGGTTTGGTTCTGGGAAAATCCTCGATTCTCTTAACAGAAGTAGTGATCCGACGCCCTAGCTAACAAGCAGATTTAAACATATTTACGCTCTGCCTTGTCAGCTTTTAAAACAGCTATAGCAATCCTTGCAGGAGTCGTAAACTTTTTACCCCACCCCAACCCTCCCCTTATCAAGGGGAGGGAGTAAGAAAT
>JARCMA010000484.1 GCA_030248405.1 Microcoleus sp. MP8IB2.171 | reverse complement strand
CCTTAGTTATACGTGAGCATATTTTTGCAAACCTTCAGAGTGATGCTATGGTCGAGAATACATAGATAATGTTTTTTGTCAATGCGTAAGTCCTAGAGTAGCAACAATACTTGGAATTGATCTCAGTGGAGTTGGTAGGGGTGATTTGTCAGCACCCGTAAGACTTAAATTATGGTCTTATGAATCCCCGTCCCTTTAGGGCTGGGGAGTTGTCAATTCGCCCCATGTCTTCTATTTCTGCAATCAGATTTTCCCAGTCGATGTTTGAATAGTCGCCGCAAATCAACAAATATGGCGATAGGAATCAAAAGGCAGTCCCGTCCGCCGCTTGACTTCGACAACTGATTTATAAGCGCCTTTTCTCTGCCTTTCTCTAACTATTTTTTCCGCAACAGATCGATCTAAACCGCTGGCAATTAACTCTTCCGGCGAAAGAATATTTAACCGTTTCCAAGTAAACTGCAATTCTTTTTGATAATTGTAGCTGAAGCAAATCATCGGGGCGATGCGTCTGACGTGACTTTCGGGAACTCCGGCTATTTCTGATAACTCTTCGGCGTGGGTAAAAATGTAGCCTTCGTTTTGCAAAGATTCAATATCGTTGGCGTAGACGATCGGCAAACCCAAGATTCTGACCATATCGTCTTTGGTACACTCGTTAATATCTATTTTGCCGCGCACGTTTGCCAGTTCTTCGGCATTCGTCGCACTCGCCGGAACCAGTAAACCTCTGGGTGCGGTTTTGATGAGATAGCGCTTTTTCAAACTAAAAGCAGTGACAATTTGAGCAATCCACACGATCGTGCCCAAATTAGTTGAAGAAGATACCGCTAGTGCTGCTAAAGTAATTGCAACACCCCATCCCATCCAACTGCGAATATTTGACTTTTGGCCTGCATAGGCGATCGCCAATCCGCCGAAGTAGGGAATAAAAGCATACCACACCCAGTTGGGAGTTTGACGCAGCCAGTAGAAATCTTGAGACACTTTAATTTTATCCTTAAATAGCTGTGATCTCACACTTATTTCAATTCCACTTTTTTAATAGTGGGCTTCCTTCTTCCTTCTTCCTTCTTCCTTCTTCCTTCTTCCTTCCTTCCTTCTTCCTTCTTCCTTCTTCCTTCCATCCGTTACATAATCCGTTGCCGAACTTCCTTCTTAATTACAATTCTCGCAGCAATTTTTGGCGTTTTTCTTCATATTCTTCGGCAGTAATTGCGCCCATATCGTAAAGTTTTTTCAATTCCCCGATCGCCCCTGTTACATCTTTGGCCGCTCTGAGCATATACCCAGATGGCAACATTCCGCCATTGTACTGTACCTGAAAAGCTTGTTCCGACATCAGCAGCAGCCCGATAAAATCGAAAAATGCGATCAGTGACGGAATTAATGTCCAAGAAAATAGCAAGTATAATACCCCTGCTAAGTTATTGCCCAAATAAAATTTGTGAACTCCGAAACCTCCTACAAAGAAAGCTAACACAACTGCTACGGTTTTATCTTTTACCATTTTTACTTTCCCCATTTTTTTATTTTAACTTCCGCGACAGACTTTGAATGCGCGACCATGAACGATCGAGCTAAGTAATCTTACTAATTTTTACTCATTTATTTGGGTTTTTGCGAAACTTAGACATCGCAAAATACAGCAGAACTATACCGGCTTGAGCTTGTAGAATGACCAAGTAGCCTCTCAAGAAATAATTTAGTTCGCTGCCTGAATTAAGAGAAAATATTAAAAGGCCCAAGGCTGCGTAGGGTGCGAAACGCATCCAACTCGGCGTTCCCTCTAACTTGTGGCTGTTCAAATTGCTCATTGGGTTTAAGCCTCATCCTTAATTAAAATTAACCTATAATTTAGCCGGATTGTCAACTTCCGTTTGGTACGATCGCCCGGGTGAGTCTCTCAATCATCAGCCGACAAGATATTACTTCCATGTTAAACCCTGTTTTTCCGCTAAAGTAAGGAACCGGGGCGGGCAGATCTGGATCTGTTGCTGATATTACAGATTAGGGTGAACCCGCCCCTATAGGAATTCGGGTTATTTTACCGGGCTAGATATCAGGGACGCACCGAACACCCTAGTGCTGTTTTTGGCAAGAGTCGATCGCCCTGACGATCACTCTCCAAAAAACCCGATTAATTCACAATTATTAACAATCGCCCCAATTAACTCGCGCCGCCGCCCAAAAGAAACAGACTCAGGAGAGTACCGCTGTTCCAAAGACTGTGGAGAAGCATAGGAGCAAGGAGATTGCGCGATCGCGTGTACACAAAGCCCAACACCGCACCCAAAGTCGCCAAAGGCAGAATCTCAGAGACACTCAAGTGAGCCACAGCAAACAAGAAAGCAGAAGCTGCGATCGCCCCCCAAACAGGCAAATAGCGAGTCAGAGAAGGCAGCAGAAAGCCTCGAAACACGATTTCCTCAAAAACCGGAGCGGCGATTGCAGCAGTGCCGAAAAACACCACCAGAGCCACGTTGTCCCTACCTTCAAGGACGATCGGCAAAATCGGATTACTGCCACCTTGTCCCTGCCATAATTGCTGATTGATCAGCGACACCACAACTACCAAAGGCAAAGCAACAAAATAGCCGCCAAAACCCCACAAAAACCAACTTCCCCGCCAATTAATCCGAAACCAACCTTCCGGCAAAGGCAAAAAAGACTTGACCGAAAAATACAGTACCGAAAGCCCCCCAGCCGACAGCAACAAATAAGTAGCAAAGATATAAAAAGCCTTGTCGCGCGGGTCAAAAGTAGCTGGATTGAGTTTTAAAACAGCCAGAGAAACAGGCAGCAACAAATAGGGAATCAAGATTTGCCCGACAAAGAAAAAGCCGACCACAAGTACCTGCCAAACAATCTCACCATCCCAAGGCACATCCCAAGTCAAGCTCGCATTTCGCGCCAACACCGGGCCGGAACCTGCTGTATCTAACTGCTGCCGCTGCAACAACCACTGCACGGTCAAACCAACCAGCAAAACCGTGCCAATAAAAAGTGCGATCGCCGGAACGCCCACTATAATTGCCAACTTTTCTACAGCTTGCTCAGCCGTTGCTTGCTCTGCTGCTTGCAGCACCGCCAGTTCTTTAGAACGTTCTTGCAGCTTGTAAAGTTGAGCGAGAGCGCGATAGCGAAACCAGCCATCCAAAGACTTTTGAATGCGCGGCTCGGCATCCGGCAGCAGTTGAGCCGGATTGCTCCAAATTCCCGTTAAAACTTGAGCAGTTACCACCGAAGAATCGTCATCAATTTTAGTTTTGTAGCGCTCAACTAAATTTTTCCAAGTTTGGAGAGCCGCCTCTGTTTTGCCACTGCTTACCTGCAAAATTCCCAATCGCAAGTCAAGTTCGTTTAGCAGCACTGACTGTTGCTTGATCGACTCTGACGCCACCTTACTTTGAGCCAAATTCAGAGTATTATCATCAGACTTGGATGCGATGGCAGACTGAATTGCTTTAACTTGTGCTTGAGTTGTTTCGAGAGTTTTGCGAGTCGATTGTCGCGCTTCTTGATACTGCGCCAAAGCCGTATTTAAAGGATCTGCACCGACAATATTGTTGCGCGCCGAACTTAAATTAGCATCCCCATCGTTTTCTGGTTGCCACTCCGAGGCGTGAAGCAGCAAATTTGTCTGGTAGAGTTCCAGCCGGCTTTGAATTTGCGGCTGATTCCAACTAGCAACTAAAGATAAACCGACCAGGGCGATCGCGATCGCCGTTAAAATACCTAAAATAACCCGCTTCAGTGTCATTCCTGCTTTTCCGTCCCGCGCGAATCCGTGGCTAAATCTTTTCCGTCTTTAATCATAGGTCGTTGCAGACGAGAGTATCCCGACAACTGGTAAAATTTCACTGGCTCATCTTTTTGACTCGGCTCGCACCCTTCGACTGGGTAAGGTACGCACCGCAAGGCGTGTCAACAACCAGTTCAAACGTAGTATCAGTCTACAGTTTGACGACTAGGCCCCGATCCCCCCTAGCCCCCCTTAAGAAGGGGGGGACAGGAAACGCTCAAAGTCCCCCTTCTTGAGGAGGATTTAGGGGGATCGAGACTAGGCTAAAAGCGAGATTTTTCAATGGGTAAGGTGCTTATGGGCGCACCCGAAGACTCGGTAACAGGCTAAATCTAAAATCTAAAATCTAAAATCTAAAATCGAATGACTCGCATTATCTTAGTCCGTCACGGCAAAAGCACCTACAATCAAGAGCGCCGCATCCAAGGCCGCCTCGATAAATCAATTTTGACAGAAGCAGGCCGCAACGCCGCCCTGCAAGTAGGCGACACACTCAGCAGTATCGCCTTTGATGCCGCCTATACCAGTCCCCTGCAACGAGCCAAAGAAACAGCGGAAATCATCTTGTCGCGCTTGACAAATCCGCCACAACTGCAGCCAACTGATAATTTGATGGAAATCGATTTGCCTCTGTGGGAAGGAATGTTGCGCCAAGATGCGATCGACAAATTCCCCGAAGCATATCAGCAGTGGCAAAGACAGCCCGACAAATTTTCCATGAAACTGCCATCTGCTGATGGAGAAATCGAACACTTTCCAGTATTAGCCGTTTTTGCTAACGCCCGTCATTTTTGGCAAGAACTTTTATCGCGCCACCAAGACGGCACAATTCTAGTAGTAGGTCATAACGGAATCAACCGCGCTCTCATCGCCACCGCGTCGGAAATTACCCCGAATTATTATCAATCAATTCAACAGTCAAATTGCGGGATTAGCGTCATCAATTTTGGGCCTTCTCCTGTAGGTGGCGATGAAAAAATAGAGCAAAATAAGAAAATTGCCGTTCAATTAGAATCGCTGAATTTAACCGCCCATACCGGAGAAATTTTCCCGAAACCGAGGGACGGACACAGCGGCCCGCGCTTGTTGCTGGTTCGTCACGGCGAAACAGATTGGAATAAAGCAGGTAAATTTCAAGGACAAATAGACGTACCTCTCAACGATAACGGTCGCGAACAAGCTCGGCAAGCTGCAGAATTTCTCAAGGATATAAAATTAGATTTTGCGATTAGCAGTTCCATGCTGCGACCGAAAGAAACTGCGGAAATTATTCTCAAACATCACGGCGGTTTGCAACTAGAACTCCGCGACGAATTGAGAGAGATTAGTCACGGAGTTTGGGAAGGAAAGTTTGAATCAGAAATAGAACAATCCTATCCGGGTTTGCTTGATGAATGGAAAACATCTCCAGAAAACGTACAAATGCCGGAAGGAGAGAATTTGCAGCACGTTTGGACTCGGGCGATCGCATCTTGGCGAGAAATTGTACAATCAGTTTCTGGTACTGGAATTGTGGTTGCTCACGATGCCATTAACAAAGCTATTCTCTGCCACCTATTCGGTTTGGAACCCGAACATTTCTGGAAATTCAAACAAGGAAACGGAGCCGTTAGCGTGATTGATTATCCCCACGGCCCCGATGGTTTACCGGTATTGCAAGCGATGAATGTGACAACTCATTTGAGCGGCGGCGTTTTTGACCAAACAGCCGCAGGAGCACTGTAATTAGTAAGGTTTCAACTTAAGTCTAAAATCCTTGATAAATCTCGCTCTTCGTCGAGCTTCGATCCCCCCTAGCCCCCCTTAATAAGGGGGGGATAAGAGCATTCATTCTCAAAGTCCCCCTTCTTAAGGGGGATTTAGGGGGATCGAGATTTATCAAAAATTTTAAGCTTTCCCCCACGCTTCGTCGGACAAAAGTCTGAATTTTAATAGAAACCACGAAATATCAATTGCAGAAACCCTTGCCTTTCTTGCCCCTTCCTTCGTGTCCTAGCGCTTACGCGCGGCTTTGCCTAAAGCGTCTTCGCGGTTCGTTCTTCCCTCTTCCTTCTTCCTTCTTCCCTCTTCCTTCTTCCTTCTATATGAATCGCGAACTGCTACAAAATGTAAGGGTGTTAGATCCAGTTTCAAAACTCGATCGCACCGCCGATATTCTAATTAAAGAAAATCAGATCGAAGCAATCGAAGAAAAAATTACCGAGATTCCCGCTGACACAGAAGTGCGGGATTGCCGGGGACTGATTTTGGGGCCGGGGTTAACTGATATCTACAGTCACAGTGGCGAACCAGGTTTTGAGGATCGAGAAACCCTGGAATCCTTGATGCAGGCTGCGGCGGCTGGCGGTTTTACGCGGGTGGCGATTTTGCCGGATACCTCGCCGCCTGTTGACAATTTGGCCGGTTTAGCATTGTTGCAGCAACATATCCGCAATTTGCCGCCCGGGCTGCCCCGCTTGTATTTTTGGGGCGCGCTGACAGCGGGCGTGAAAGGGCAGCAGATGGCAGAGTTGGGCGAGCTGGCCTCCTCTGCGGTGGTGGGTTTTGCGGACGGTTTGCCGCTGTCTAATCCGGCTCTGGTGAGGCGTTTGCTGGAGTATATCAAGCCTTTCGGCAAGTCTGTGGCTTTGTGGCCGTGCGATCGAACTTTGGCAGGAAATGGTGCGGCGCGGGAGGGTGCGGTGTCAGTGCGCTTGGGTTTGCCAGGAATTCCGGCGAGTGCGGAAACTTCGGCATTGGCGGCAATGCTTGAGTTGGTGGCATCTGCGGGCACTCCGGTACACATCATGCGGGTTTCTACGGCGCGCAGTGTGGAATTGATTCGAGATGCGAAGGCGCGGGGTTTGCCGGTGACTGCGAGTGTCACTTGGATGCACTTGTTGTTAAATGTCGGGGCAGTTTCAGGAAACTCTAAAGATTCCGGCGGGAAAAATGCTCTGACTGCTTCGTTTGGCTACGATCCGAATTTACACCTAGAACCGCCGTTGGGCAATCTCAGTGACCAATTAGCGCTGATTCAAGCTGTGAAAGATGGGGTAATTGATGCGATCGCGATCGATCACAATCCACATACTTATGAGGAGAAAACTGTGGCTTTTGCTGATAGTCCGCCTGGGGCGATCGGCTTGGAATTAGCTTTGCCTTTGCTGTGGCACGGACTGGTAGAAACTGGCGAATTTTCGGCTTTAGAACTGTGGCGAGTTTTGAGTGCAGGGCCTGCCGTTTGTCTCGGTCAAACCCCCCCCACGGCTGCACCGGGAGTCTCTGCTGAGCTGATTTTGTTCGACCCGGAAATGAGTTGGACTGTTGACGGGCAAAGTCTGAAGTCGCGATCGGCAAATACGCCTTGGTTGGGACAAAAATTAGCAGGAAAAGTTGTACAAACTTGGATTTATTGACCCTTAAAATTTAAATTCATCTGTTGTAGAACAGGCATCTTATCTGTTTCAAAAAGTGGCACAGGCATCTTGCCTGTTTCAAAAAGTAGTTTCAAAAAGTGGCACAGGCATCTTGCCTGTTTCAAAAAGTAGTTTCAAAAAGTAGCACAGGCATCTTGCCTGTTTCAAAAAGTAGTTTCAAAAAGTAGCACAGGCATCTTGCCTGTTTCTGGGAATGCTGCCTGATGTGAGTCAGTCGATTTTAGATTTTAGATTTTAGATTTTAGAGGCGACCCCACGGATAAATGCGGGGGCTTGAGGATTTTAGATTTGAGATTTTGGATTGAT
>JARCMA010000483.1 GCA_030248405.1 Microcoleus sp. MP8IB2.171 | reverse complement strand
TTCTAATAATAATTTTTTGTACGGCACTATACTGGATTTACTTTT
Organism: Microcoleus sp. MP8IB2.171; assembly: GCA_030248405.1. Classification (GTDB taxonomy): domain Bacteria; phylum Cyanobacteriota; class Cyanobacteriia; order Cyanobacteriales; family Microcoleaceae; genus Microcoleus. The sequence goes on along the minus strand of JARCMA010000483.1, from coordinate 2,924 downwards.
TTGTACATCATACCTAGTTTACCACTTGTTCGGTCTTAAGTAAACCGTATTGCATTATGACCGTTTTATTAATTCTCCCGCATGGCAAGCGATTACTTCAGCAGCACACAACCAAGAAGCTTACGACATTAATCCTATTAATTCTAAGAATAGACAAACAGTACCGGGAACAAATCATTCGCCCTTTGCTGAAGCTTTGTTTAAAGCTTTACAGGGTGAGGCGGATATTATGCCACCCGCTCAAAAAAATCAACCCGCAGGAGATGGAGTAATTACAGCTACAGAACTTTCTCAATACCTGCAATATCGGGTAGCAGAAATTGCGGGCGATCGCCAAACTACTCAATTGTGGCCTCTACCAAAACACAACCGAGGCGAGTACATCTTTTTACATCCGGAGAGCCCCCCGAATTTAAAATCTGCACCGGAACTAAATAAAGATAACAATCCCTATCGGGGGTTAGAGTCTTTTGAAGAAAAGCACGCTCAGTTTTTCTTTGGTCGTAAAGATTTAATTGAAAAATTATTAGCTCGAATTTCTGAGCCACAGCGATCGCTGACGGTAGTTTTAGGAGTATCTGGATCTGGCAAATCAAGCCTTATCAAAGCTGGCTTAATTCCTTGTTTAAAACATCTGTCACAGCTAGAGGTTTTTCAAATAAATTTTGTTGGTGCTGGCATTTTAGCCGAAGCTATTGCGTGTTCCTTGCCTCAGTTTTTTCTGAAATTTTTGCCCCTTGACTATATCCATCAGTGGCGTATCCTCAGACCAATGCGTCCAGGAGAGTCTCCTTTTGCAGCGCTGGCTAGGATTATTCTGCCAATTACTGAGATTCCCATCAGCGAGCGGCTAAACTCGATAGATTTTCTCAGGGAATTATTCCACAAAAGACTTGAAGCATTAAATCATAAACTCAATGAGTTTATCGATAGCGAACAGGAAAGTGATGAACAATTGCTTTTAAATCTAGAGCGGGAAAAATTCCACAGATTTGCTACTATTTGGAATAATTCTAACTCTAGGTCAAAAATGTTGTTGCTAGTTGAAGATTTTGAGGAACTTTACGAACTCTGCAAGGAAACGGAGAAGCAAGATACTCATAGCAAGGAAACAAAGCAGCAGGAAGAGTTGAGGCTGGCATTTTGGGATTGCCTCAACCCATTGAGCCAAAGGTTACAGTCCGAACACAAACAGTTTGTCAAGATTGTAGAGGAATGGAGCCAAAATTCTCCTGGCATTAAGCTGTTATTGGTGATCGACCAATTTGAGGAGTTAATTACTCTGAGTCGGGACGAGCAGAAAGGCAAAAAGAGTAATAAACAACCAGAGTGGCAGCAGTTTTTGAAGCTGCTGGAAGAAGTAATATCAGCTAATTTAGAACAATTGCGGATTGTTGTCACTTTGCGATCGGATTTTGAACCGAGATTCCTTAATTCTGATGCTTTGAAGTCGCACTGGGCAAAAGCTCGCTTTCCGGTACGTCCGATGAGGTCAGATGAGTTGCGACAGGCGATCGATCGCCCCGCAGCAGAGATGGCACTGTATTTTGAACCGCCCAATCTGGTCGATCGGCTGATTGAGGAAGTAGCGCAAATGCCTGGTGCATTGCCGTTGCTATCTTTCACGCTCAGTGAATTCTACATCAAGCTTTATGAAAAGTGGGTGAAAGATGGAAACACCGATCGCGCCCTGAGAATTGATGCGGACTTTGAGAAGGAAGGAGGGGTTGCAGGCTCTCTAACGCGCAGAGCCAATCAGGAATATAACGAATTGGCGGACGATGCTCACAGAGACACGATGCGTCGGGTGATGCTGCGAATGGTTACACTCGAAGGCGGAGAACCAGTACGGCGACGGGTGTCATTGTCGGAATTGGTTTACGCCAACAAGCAAGAGCCAAATCAGCCAGACAAGGAAGAAAATCAGCGAGTCAAAGTAGTCCTGGAATGTCTTCATAACGCTCGTCTCGTTGTCAGCGGGCAGGAGACGGGAGAACCTTATATAGAGCCTGCCCATGATTTTTTGGTCAAAGGGTGGGATCAATTACAAAAGTGGCTAGAAAAGGAACAGGAAAATATGCTCTTGCAACGCCGTTTGACACCCGTTGCTTTAGAGTGGAAAAAAAAGGAACAGGCACCAAGTTTGTTAGTAAAAGCTGAACCCTTTTTAATAAGTTTAGACAAAAAAATTGATTTTGCCGGAGAATGGTTGACACAAATCAAAAATCGGGAGGTACAACAAATCATAGAAAAAGCACAAATCAAATTGCAACAGGCAACCAGGGAATGGAAAAGCAATGAAAAAGCATCAAATTTTTTAACAAAAACTGCACCTGTTTTGCAAGTTTTAAACAAGATATTCGACTTTCCTGAAAACAGGCGGACAAAAATCAGACCGCAAAATACTCAAGAACGTCCGCGAGAGAAGAAGGTACAGTTTCTTTGGAATGGCAATCCCTATCTTGATGTTTTAAGAAAAACACTTAAATCTAGCGACTACTGGTTTAACCAAGTAGAAGCTGAATTTGTACAACAAAGTATTTGGCAAAGACGCAGAAACGTTAATCTGCGTTGGGGAATTGCAACTGGGGTAATCATTTTATCAAGTGGGTTAACTGTTTGGGCTTTAATTGGCCAGAAACAAGCACTAATAGAACAAATAAGCGCTAATCAAAATTCCAGCGAGACTGAGTTACGCACCAATCAACCGACTCTAGAGGCTTTAATAAGTAGTTTACGGGCAGGAAAGTCTTTGAAACGTTGGCTCTTGCATACATCTATTCTCCCACCCCAGGCAGATATACAGCAGCAAAGTCAAGTTATAAGGGTCTTCTGGGTTTGAGGTGATCATAAAAACTAATTAGAAAAGCAAGCTAATAGTCGAGCTCGAAAATTGTCGAAATTAACAAATCCATAGGCTTGAC
>JARCMA010000482.1 GCA_030248405.1 Microcoleus sp. MP8IB2.171 | reverse complement strand
GTGTTTCTCGAATATTCTACCTATGCTGATTTGCCACACAAGTTTGAGGCGGGGACTCCGGCAATCGGGGAGGCGATCGCCCTTGGTGCCGCAATCGACTATCTTAGTAACATTGGCATGGCTCAGATTCACGCCTGCGAAGCCGAATTGACGGCTTATCTGTTCCAACAATTGCGACAAATTCCACAGATTAAAATTTACGGGCCGCAACCAGACAGCAACGGCGAAGGTAGGGCCGCGCTAGCATCATTTACTGCGGGAGAACTTCACCCTCAAGACTTGTCTACCATGTTAGATCAAGATGGGGTCGCGATTCGTTCCGGGCATCACTGCACGCAACCTTTGCACCGCTATCTTGATATCTCATCTACTGCCAGAGCGAGTTTGTATTTTTACAATACTTATGAGGAGATTGATGTGTTTGTGAAAGCGTTGAAAGAGACGATCGACTTTTTCAGTTAGATTATGGGGTAAGCTTTGTGGGGTGGGTATTTGCCCACCCCCCACTTAGTAATATGATAAATCTCAGGTTCACTGAAGATATGAGGTCATGTTAGTGGCAGTGGAACGACTCACTTGTTCAGTAAAATGCCCACCTTCGTAATGACTTCCTTTTCCGTGACTATTGCTACCACCTTTTCGGTGACTTCCTTTTCGATTTGCTGCCTCAGCAGATGTTATAAACAAAGATGAAGCCAACAGGATTATCAAGCTGAAAACTAAAACCTGTTTGAGAAACTTCAGCATAAAAAATTACTCCTTTTATTGCGATATACTTTAGCATAACTAAGCTCAGAAGTCAATCAAAATCGAGTATCTTTATTCAATACGGTAAAATAGAGATTGATCGCAATCCCAAATCCCAAAACCAGAACGTAATCTGGTAAAATTGAGCTATCAACCCAAAGGAAAGGCAAAAATACAAACTGTGTTTGATGAACTAGCTGCATATAGACACAGCCTCGGTTTACCACTGGCTGGCAGCGAAACCGATAAATCAACCATAGCTAAACTAGAAATAGCGGGTCAAAGTTTTTTTGGCATCAACTCTGGCAGCAACCCGAATCGTCGGCAAATAACCTTTAATGTCAATCCTATCACCAAAACCCACGCTGAAGCCGATGCTTTTCAACAAGCAGCCGATGCGGGAATTAGAGGAGGTAAAGCACGTTTGATTTGCGATCGGGAACTTTGTGCAGCCTGCGGCTTAAGAGGCGGAGTAAACTCTATGGCTTGGCAGTTAAATATAGAAAAATTAGAAATTATTACTCCCAGTGGAAGTAAAACAATAACCGTTAACCCCCCAAATAGAAGGAGGCAATAATGTTTGTGTTAAACCTATCAGCAGAAAATTGGGTTGGCAACCAGGAGGAAGGTGATTTAATAGAAAGTCCTACTTGGAGTCAAATAGAACAAGCCATTCGCGAGTTAGATGGGAAAAGTAAGACTTTAGTTACCTTGGGTGCAGATGACGAGTGTTATATGAGCATTGGTGGCGGCGAATCCGGCAAATATATTGTTAACACAACCTTTGATAACGTTAGCTTCCATAATTTAGTAGATCCATCAAAACCAGATGCAATAGAAAAGCTATTTGTCGGTGGACAAGAAGGTAATTATTCTGCCAGGATGTGTGTAAATTTAGAGACAACACTGTTGGCAGCTCAAACATTTACAGTATCAGGAGAACTTCAAAAATCATTGTCTTGGGAAGAAGAGAAAGAATTAGTAATGCTTTAATAAAACAATATTTAACATAACCTATAGCCTTTCTCAGAAAGATGAGGTACTATCCGGCATAGGGCATAGGGCATAGGGCATAGGGCATAGGGCATAGGGCATAGGGCTATCCTCACTTTTTTGAGAACCGCTATAAGTTAAGTGCGATAAGTCTTTCCTCCATCCGCGTCTATCCGCCTACATCTGCGGTAAAAAAAAGACTTGTCGCCCAACTAAAACTCTCTCATCTCAGGATGGATAAACTGATAGCCAGCCGCCTTAATCTTTTGATTCGACACCCTCGCATTATAAGGCCGCACGCTAGGACTTCCATCCCAAGAAACTTTAGGCAGATTGTGACGTTCAAAAATACGATCGACTAATTCGCGACTCGATAGCGACACATCCCCAACTAAATTGTAAATTCCCTGCAATCGATTGTCCAAAGCAAAGGTTAATCCCCCAACAATATCATCCCGATGCACCCAATTTGTAGCATCTTCCCCCGCACCGGGACGAGTGGTTCCAGCCCAGCCTCCAAAGATTTTAACTAATTCTCGTCCAGGCCCGTAAATGCCACCCAAACGGAGAATACAAACTTGCAGATTTGGACTCGATGCTGCTAATAAAACTCGTTCAGTTTCGGCGAGAATTTCACCGTTGGGATTGGCTGGTTGCACGGGCGATTCTTCGTTTACCAGTTTACCTTGTCGATCGCCATACACAGAATAAGTACCCGTATAAATCACCTGCTTGACTGTCGGTACTTGCTGTAAAACTGATACCAAAGTTGTCGCAGTCTCTAAGTAACTTTCCCGATAAGCATGAGGATTTGGAGCACCGACGCACAGCATAACAGCATCTTGGTCTTGCAGTAAACTGGTGATCGCACCTGCATCATTTCCCTTAACTACAGCCACCCGCTGGGCGACACCCTCCAATTCACCTACTCGGCTCGCTGTCGTAGTTGTCGCCGTCACGGTACAATCAGATTTACCGCCTAAATGTCGGGCTGTCGCAGTACCCACATAGCCACAGCCGACGATCGCAACTTTCATCAAAAATTCTCCATTGTGTCATACCCTCTAAGATTATTGCCGGTTTTTGCGATCGATTCGAGGCGAGTTTTGTGGTACGATCTAGAGCGTCGTGATCGATAGAAGTTGCATCATGTCCGAGAGAGATATTTTTGCCACATCCTCAGAAAGCGAACTTTTAGCTTTTTATGGAGCTTTGTTTGCGATCGCAGCCGCCGATGGTTCCGTTGATATTGACGAACTAGATTTGTTGTTTAAAACCATCAATTTAGACAAATTTTCTGACTCTGCAAAGACTCAAATCCAATCCTACACAACCAGCCCCCCATCACTCAGCGACTGTTTGCAAACACTGGGCCAGTCAAAAGAACCGCTGCGCTTGGGAGTCATGTATTTTTTAATAAACATTACTTGGGCAAATAAGACGCTGCATCCCGCAGAAAGCGAGGCGATCCAATCAGCAAAAAAACTGCTGGCGGTTTCCGATTTGCAAATCCAAGCCATGCAGGAATTCATCGCAGACCTGAAACAAATACGGGAAGCCGCCCCCAATAAAAATCAGGCATCAGCATCTTTCAATTCTGCTATTTCCCAGCTCAAAAATAAGGGCATTCCTCTCGATTTGATCGACAGAAAAGGAACCACAACCAACCTCAGCAACCCCTCTATTAACTATTCAGATGAAAGTTTTTGGGTTAAACTTCAAAACTTTGCTTTAACCGCAGGAAGAGAAGTAGTTGAAAAAGCTTTGATTCTCTACTATACGGCCCAGAACCCAAACGTGCCTGCTTGGGCAAAAGGAGTTATAGTTGGAGCTTTGACCTATTTTATATCTCCTGTCGATGCCATTCCCGATATATTAGTCGGCATCGGATTTACAGACGATTTGGGAGTATTGCTGGCGGCAATAGCTACTGTTTCAGTATACATTAATGCTGATACTAAACAACAAGCCAAACAAAAAATGAAAGATTGGTTGGGTCAATAATATTATGTCCGGTTGAGCGTTTTGTGGTGTCGGCATCGGAATTATACTATAATCTGAATAATATAGCTGTTTTCAATCGGATCAAATAAAGGACACGGCGCTGCGTGTCCCTACCCAATATCTGTAATTCACTCTACTGAAAACTTGATTATTGTGGATTTTCAGTCTTTAAGCGGCTTACCGTCTCGATTCACAATACGGCTTTCACCATCCTTAGCCGTGACATTTTCATAAACTCCTTCATCCCGCTTCACGTACTTGCTGAAACCCGAATTTTTATAATCGGTGTCGGATGTCGGCTTCATCAACCTCGGAGCGCTCAGCAAACGGCGCACCGGAGCATCTGCGGGAGTCTCCCCGGGTTCGCACTTAGCCAACTCGCACAGTTGGCCCCAAGTCGAAACTTCCAGGTTCATGCTGTGCCAAACTTCTAACTGCTGGTTGTTTTCGGGACACAAATAATCGTATACAGGCATACTAAGAATCTCGTTTGCAACTACTAAAATTACTAATTGCACGGTTATTGAGAATATTATAGCTCAACCTTACTAAAAATTCAAGCCCAAAAATCAAACTTTACTATTTTTAACGGTTGTTAAAACACTAAATCAGCTATATTATTAACCCAGTGTGCTTGCTCCCGGATGCGATCGAGACAAAGCCCAAAAGTACCCTACCCTGAAATCCTCTGACTCGATCGAACGATCGCACGATCGACGGCTAGCAAATGCCCGCAAGACTTCCCTGAATGCCGTCAAAGGATCGATCGTCAATTTCAGACTGCACCCAAATCACAAATTCTAGGTTTCAAGTTTATTCATCTACTCACCAGCGAGGATTTACCGATGAGCGATTTCAAAGTTACACCAGAAGTAGAGCTGAACACAGCTCAAATGTTGGAGCGATACCAACTGCAAGACGAGACAATTCTGTGGCGTTGGGCAAAACTGCACGGTATCAACAGCACTCGCGGTTTCTTCTATCCCGGTGAAGTGGATTTGATGGATCACGCTCACCACCATCTCTACAATTTAGGAATGAGTATTGCTGACTACCAAAGTCTTTTAGACAGACGCCGCAGCCATTCCCCGACACCGGGCGACCAAAATAAAACAGTAGCAAGTCAAGTTGCTGACGAAGCATACGATGCCATAGAAACGCTAACAGATCAGTATGCTGAAGCTATTGATTTAATGGGAGAACGTATAGCAGACCATTTCATCGATGAACTCGATTTATCTGTGATGAGGCACCTTTCTAAAAAAGTGCAAGACCGCCGAACTCTCAACGGTCAAACTAAAAAGCCTAACCGTTTTCTCCAAGTGATTAAAGCTGTGTTGCAACCGAGCAGCGAAAATACGCTTCTGGTTCCCAAAAAAGAGAATGACTCTAGTTTAGAATTAGAACAGCATCATCGGCTCGGCTAGTCGCCGATGTTTTTGAAAGACTAATAGACTTTTTGTTCAATTTACTGGTCAATCTTACTAAAAATCAGACCCGAACCTTCCCCTTTTCAAGGGGAGGGATCAAGAGTCACATTTTTGATATTATGAAACGGAATAGAAGAAAATAAATTGAGATTTCCCAGAAGTCTAAATTACTTTTCAACTGATGTTGGGTTTCGCGACGAAACCAAACCTAATATAACTAGGGACAGATTGCGCGATCGCCAAAATTAAAGATAATATCTGCTTAATCGAACCAGTCAACCTCGCCCAAGGTAAAAAAATGATTAAATCCTGGATGGTAATTGGAGGCGTCGCCTTGATAGTAGCACTAGCAGCTAACTTCATCCCCCCCAGCGACATTCAATGGTTCAACCGCTTGCAGCGTCCGAGATGGCTAGTATTTGAAAAAGCAATTCCCCTAATTTGGACAGTAATTTTTATTTGTGCAGCTTGGTCAGCAGTGATTGTTTGGGAAAAAGAACCAGGAACTCAGGAGACTTGGTTAAGAATGGGTTTGTACCTGCTTTTAGAAATAGTAACTATGTCTTACACGTCGGTTATGTGCAAAGTTAGGAGCCTAAAAGTCGGCACAATAATCGGCGGAACGGGCGCTATTTTAAGCGTGTTCCTAGCTTTAAGTGTGTTGCAAGTTGCGGAGCCAGCCGCCCTGTTATTGCTGCCTTACATACTTTGGAGTCCGATCGGCACTTACACCACTTGGGCAATGATGCACCTCAATCCAGCGGATGTTTAATTGATCTAAAAATAAAGGGTAATTGGTAATTGATAATTGATAATTAGGAAAAAGGTAATGGCTAAGCTGTACCTCACCCAATTGAAAACTGCTATAGCCAGCCTCCTATCAATTGTGAACTTTCTGTTGTCTCTCTTCTCTTCTTTTTCTTCCTTCGCGCCCTACCCTACGGGAACAGCTTCGCCGAACGCGTCTTCGCGGTTCGTTAAAATAGATATTCTCTGATTCTTATCGCGTGGGGCGGGTTTATTTAAATTGTTTGCAATGTGAGGATTATTTGTAAACCCACCCCTAGAAGTTGATTGAGAATGATGCTTGATGTGAGTTAAAACTCACATCAAGCACTAATTCTCAGACTTTAAACCCCCCGCCCAATGTCGGGCAAACCAGTTAACCTAGCGACTGCCAGAGCTGGTCGGAGGCTCGGTTTCTGGCGGTTCAGGAGGGGGAGATTCAGTATCGGGAGGGTTCAGCGACTCCTCCCAAACTTTGATTTGCGATCGAGCTTGCTCAAAAGCCCGAGTACCGGAGGGAATTTTCTTCAAAGTCGCGATCGCCCCAGCCAGATCCGACGACGACTCTTCCACACCAAGCGCCAAAATTCGCTGGCTCCACTCATCAATCGCCTCACTCGCCTGCCACCGGAGCGAACTCGACTCGGGAACCTGAAGGGCCAGCGCAATAGCCGTTTGCAGAGCCTCCGCAGTCCCCGCTCGGGCCGTCTGACGGGCGTTCTGCAAACCTTGCTCGCCTTGAAATTGAGCCTCCCAAGTCCGAATGTTCGATCGAGCTTCCTCATAAAGCACCCGTCCCGATCGAATCCGGCGGGCCATCTCAATTGCCCCCGCCACATTGCCGCCCGCCGCTAGCTGCTGAGCTCTATCCAAAAACGGCTGGTCAACAAGCCGCTGTCTCCTCTCGATCCAAGCTTGAATTTTGGTTTGAGCTTCCACGTAAAGCGCCCTACCTCTAGCGATCCGAGAAGCTTGAGCAACGGCCGCTTCCAGAGCATTCGGATCGCCCGTACTTGCCAAATCGTTCGCTCTTTGCAAATACGGACTGTCTTCCAGCAGCTCGATTTGACGGCTCAAGCTGCTAATTTGACTGCGAGCTTCCGAAGCGCGGGGATTTGATTGGGGGACTGTTTGCAATTGCGCGATCGCAGCCCTCAAGTCATTTACCCCACCCGACGCCGCCAGCCTGCTTGCCAAATCCAAAACTTTCACATCAGCCATTTCTTGTTGCCAGCGGCCGACTAAATCTTGAGCTTGTTTGTATAAAGGGCGCCCGGACTTCAACTTTTGAGCAATCTCGATCGCCTTGGATAAACCCTCAACAGAGCCAGTCAAAGCCTGAGAAGTAGCATTCGCCAACTCATTAAAATCTTGTACTTGTTCCCTTAAATTTGCCGACTCTGGAATCTTGTTAGCGATCATGATCGCCTCCTGCCAATCCCCTGCCTGCAATCGTTTTTGGGCGATCTCCAAAATTTTCTTGCTAAATTCCGCGATCGCCTTATTGGCAGCTTGATACAAATAACTGTTTTGACCAATTCCCTGAGCCAGCTTAATCCCCGTCACCAGATTGTCGAGACCTCCCTCGGAGGCTGTATTCCGGGCTTTTAGCAACTTATTGCCCTCAGCCCGAGTCGTCTGAATTAGCTTAGTCAATTCCTCGTACTTAGCCGATTCCCAGAAAGTATTTCCCAAATCCAAAAGCAGAGTAGCTTGGCTGAAAGCCAGCGTCCACTCTTCCTGACGCAAGTGGTCTTCAGCCGTGCGGTAAATTTTCTCTGCATCGCTCCATATCGACTGCCACTTTTCAATCTGCTTTTCCACCGTCGGGTAAGCAGGAACGTTTTTAGGAACCTTGCGAGCGAGCGCAATCGCCTCCTCCAGCTTTCCTTCTTGGAAAGTAGCATTTCCCAGCCTGAGAATATCCTCCGACCACCGATCTATTTGAGTGTTAATTCTCGGCCGCAACGGATGGTCTTGTGGCAAAGCATTCACTAATTCGATCGCCCTGAGCAAATCATCCGCCGTCCGCTTGCTTGCTGCTTCTTGAGCACAAAAAAAGCGATCGTTAGCAGAAGCCGTTGGCCAAAAAATCTTTGAGCAATTGGACTGCGATGTCAGGTTGAGTAAAGACGCAAGTGCCACAAACCCCATACCCACCGATAGCATCAAACTCAGCGCCAGCCAAAACTGCCACTTATTCGACCAGTTCCGCCAAAACGGATTGTGTTCCCCCGGCGGCTGCGAGTTTTCCCCAGACAAATTCGGCGGTAGTTCCAGATGCCCTCCCGGCAGTTTTCCCGAAGTAACCAACTCTCGGAGCTCTTTAAGTCGTTCAGCCCGGTTTTTCCTTGCTGGTAAGCGCACCAGCGACGAAGTATCCTTTGTTGACTCCAAGGATTCTGATGCAGACCAACGGCCTGGTATTTTGCGATCTTGACTCATATCCTCACCACAAACAGCAACCAGCTAGCGTTAGTTATTTAAAAACTGCGAGCGCTGCTATCAACTGCTCTATAAAATGTATTCATCACTTTTACATACTCCCGTCGGCCCCAGACTGCAAGAGCCGATCGCCAAACCGCCAAAATCAAAATTTTGTGATTAGGTAATTGATAATGCGTAATTGGCAATTGGTCAAGGCCGTCATCCCTAACTCGCACTCAATAGAGCCAATTACACATTATCGTCTCAAGAACCGGAGTTTGATCGCAAATCGCCGATCAGTTCCGCAAGTTGGTCGCTATTAGCTTTGTAAACCTCGTTGCAGAAATGGCACGTAGCCTCAGCCCCCCCATCTTTTTCAATCATGTCTTGGAGTTCCGCTTCGCCGAACATTTTCAGAGCTCCCAAAACTCGATCGAACGAACAGCCACAGTGAAAGCGCACCATCTGAGTTTCCGGGAAAATTTCCAGCCCCATATCTCCCAATAACTCTTCGAGAATCTGGTGCAGCGTTTTACCTGATCGCAGCAGTGGCGTAAAGCCCGACAATTCAGCAACTCTAGATTCTAAAGTTTGCACCAATTTTTCGTCCGTTGCCGCCTTCGGCAGAACCTGCAACAGCACACCCCCAGACG
>JARCMA010000061.1 GCA_030248405.1 Microcoleus sp. MP8IB2.171 | reverse complement strand
TAGCGCTTACGCGCGGCTTCGCCTAACGCGCCTTCGCGGTTTACTCATCCTCCTCCCCAGTTCCCCGCGTCTCTCCTAGCCATTACAATAAGTTAAGGAAAAAATCTTTACAAATAAGAACTCATGCAGCTCAAGTCCACAACCCGGCATATTCGCATTTATACCGCCATCCTCGAAGACAACGAACTCGTACCCAGCAATGACCTTTTGACGATCGACATTGACCCAGATAACGAACTTAACTGGAACGACGAGTCAGTCAAGCAGGTATATGCCAAATTCGACCAACTCGTAGACGCTTACGAGGGCGAAGATTTGACTGAATACAACCTCCGCCGGATTGGTTCGGAATTGGAGCATTTGGTGCGATCGTTCTTACAAAAAGGCCAAATCAGCTACAACCTCAACACCCGCGCTGTCAATTACAGCATGGGACTTCCCCGTGTTGATGCCAAAATTCACCTGTAAGGGCGATCTGGCGATCGGCATTTATGTCAACTTAAGATTGAAACCCATAATAAATGTCGCTTGTAGCTAAGTTTCGATCCATCCTACTGCTCTTAATCAGGGGAGTACGGGGGGAAAAGAGGGTTCTGTTTCGTCTCTCGCTTTGGGGATTGAGGGGGATTTAGCTAGGCAGACGGGAATCCCCACACTATATCGCTTCGATTAGTGTGGGATGAAAGGCTTGCTGAAGATGAGGATTCCACACGCTTACAACCTCCCACGAGTAAGAGAGCGTTGAGCCGTGAGCGTGTGGATGACGACATCAAAGCACAATAAGTCTCTTTCTTAAATACTGAGTAAAAATAATTTCTGACAAATCTCCGGATATAAACCTTTTCTATGGTATATCTAATAAGATGGTCGCTGACCCGCTAGAGCTATTAAAACGCCCTTAAGGTAGTAATGCAGTCTAGGAAGCCCCCCTACCGCTGAATATGTAGGCTGGACACAAAAAGTATTTAAAACAATCTCAGGAAGTGGGATTGCTGCTAGGGTGATACTGAAAGGTATTGCGGGAGTAAGTAGCATTATTGCTAAGACCTCCGGAGGCTTTGTAAGACCTGAACTGCGTATGTAGGAATGGCGTGAGCCTGTGAAACTAGAAGCCCAAACCGTACCGCTTTGCGGTCGGTGTCGGGTACTTCACACTTGGATACCGAGGAAAGGTGGAGATAGGGAGAATTGGGAAAATCTGCTTTTATTCTTCTTCCTGCTTCTTCCTGACTCCTGACTCCTGACTCCCGGCTTCTTCCTTCTTCCGACTGCCCTCGGACTTCTCCCTCGCCTCCCCAGCATCAACCGGAGAATTTGGAACGCGATCGCGCTCCAAAAACTGTTTAACTGCAAGTTGGCGGTTGGTCATAAAGTGACCCCAAGCGCCGGGAAACAGCCCATCCAAGGTTTCCACCAGCGCCCAAACCTCAAGATTCATCACTTTGTAATAAAAACTGTGAGAATGTTGAATGCTAGTGAGTATTTCGTCTATTTCCACTGCCGGCAGTAGCTTCGGATCGGGCAAATTCTTGGAAAAGGCGCTGGGTTCATGTGGGGCCATGGTTAAATACTCAACAGCTTGCAGAGGCCGGTCAGTCGATTTTAGATTTTAGATTTTAGATTGATTCCACAGATGAATCTGGGGGCTTGAACTAATATCTAATTTTTTTTCTCTCCACGACTCCTGTCGGGAGCTGGCATCGGTCAGTCGATCGATTTTAGATTTTAGATTTTAGATTTTAGATTTTAGATTAATTCCACAGATGAATCTGCAGGCTTGTATCCGTCTTTGGGTAGGGTTAAATTTAACTTCTCTTGCGAAACTAGGGCGCGAGGAACAGATGACCCTTCGCGAGAAAACCGAGAATTGATATTTATTTATACCTGTCGGGTCAGGTGATTTCTACGTACCAGCATCCTACCATTATAGTTACTCTAAAATCTCAATTCACTTGAGTGCTGCGATTTGTTCGGAAATTGCCACTATCAGGAATATGCTGAAAACAGCGTGCTTTCAAGCCGAGGACTTGGGCGTCGCGCGATCGTCTAACCCTGAAAGCTCATAGCAAGATTCATCCGGCCGTCAACAAAATGGTAAACTGTTCGTGTCAGTACAAGACATTAAAACCTACCCCTAGACTGGGGGAAAGTGACGCCTAAAATATTGTCAGGAGTTGGACTAAATAGCAAAAAAGTTTACTAAAGTTAGTCAGACTTAACTTGACTGGTTAACCTTTGTGGGTGGTAGAATTAGAGCGATGCCAAAAACCAAGGCTTAATTATCTGGGAGAGCAAACCGAGCGTGCAAGTCAAAACTGACCAGCCTGTAAAAAGGTCGAACGGGAGTCCGCGTTTCGTTAAATTGGTTGAAAATATTGGATGACTCATTGCTAAAAGCTTCAACTAAAATTAATTCGATTAGGGTGGGCTACACCCGAATTAACGCCTGTGGACAAGAAGGAGCCGACTCCCTTGGGTGAAGCAGGAAGCAGACCCTTCAGGAGCAATCCCGATTGAATGGTGAGACTTAAATAAGTTTAGCCAAGTTTTGTGTAGCAGATATCACTACGCACACAACAGTGGAAACGTGGTGATCCCCGGAACCTGAAAAATCAGGATATTAGGACTGCGAAGTCTTAAGAATCTGCGTCTGTTGAGAAAGCGGGGGTGTCAAATAATCGCCACGTATCAACCCGTCGAGGTTCAATCGCTAAAATAATTCAGATCAGCACGCTTGCCCAAAGGCGTCAGGAACCCTTATGCAAAACTCTGTGGCAAAACACTACTTATGGGCTTTAGGTGAAGGGATCAAAGGGTGTAAGCCAGGCGATCTGATCGCTGGTCGCTACTTGGTCAAGCGCGATCGACTTCTTGTCGATACTCAACCCGAACACTTGCCGGAACTGCCCGAAGAGATTCCGAGTGTTGTCACTCCTTATCTGAGACTGTTTGCCTATCAGTTGCACGTACCTCAAGTATACGGCCTGGTATCGTCCAAGATGAGCAAGCTCTCGGGAGATATTTGGCTACTGGAAAACGGGCCGATTTTAAAGGTGACGGAATCTTTAATGCCGGAATTGGCCGATTCCTGGAAAGGAGCTGCAGCGATGCGCCAGCTCAATTGGCTGTGGCAAATAGCCCAGTTGTGGCAGCCGTGTATCGCTCAGGGCGTGGCTTCGACCCTGCTGACTCCAGAACTGCTGCGGGTGGAAGGGCAATTAGTGCGGTTTCTGGAATTGCAGCCCGATCGCAAACCGCCTCATTTGTCGCAGTTGGGCAAATTGTGGCAGCAGTGGCTCGAAGATGCTCACCCAACTATTGCCAATTTTTTGAGGCAACTTTGTCAGCAAATGGTTGCCGGTCAAGTGCGCCACGGCGAACAACTGATGGGCCAGTTGGATAAAGCTTTGGCAAAGTGCGGCCGATTGTACGATCGTCACGTTGAAATTG
Organism: Microcoleus sp. MP8IB2.171; assembly: GCA_030248405.1. GTDB lineage: Bacteria > Cyanobacteriota > Cyanobacteriia > Cyanobacteriales > Microcoleaceae > Microcoleus. The sequence goes on along the minus strand of JARCMA010000061.1, from coordinate 14,358 downwards.
CCACGGGCACAGATGTAGGCAGATCCCGGGCTCACAACGAAGATGCTTGCTATCCGCCCAGCGGTACGCTGTTCGCAGGAAACCCGGGTGCGGAAGCTTGCGCGATCGTCTGCGACGGTATCGGTGGACAAGACGGCGGCGAAGTCGCTTCGGAAGAAGCAATTGGTGTGCTGCGCGACAAGTTGCAGCAAATGCCCCTGCATCAGGCTAATTGGGACCCGTTGAGCCTGACTTCCAAGCTGGAACGGGCGGCTTGTGCTGCTAACGACAAGATAGCCACTCGCAACGACAGCGAACACCGCCAAGGCCGCCAGCGGATGGGAACTACGCTAGTTATGGGTTTAGTCCACATTCACGAACTCTACGTCGCCCACGTCGGAGACAGTCGGGCTTACTGGATTACCCGCACCGGCTGCTATCAAGTTACTCTCGATGATAATGTGGCTTGCCGCGAGGTGCGTTTGGGCTACTCTCTCTACCGGGATGCTTTGGAACAAGTGGCCGCCGGAGCTCTGATTCAAGCTTTGGGGATTACTTCGTCCAACACTTTGCACCCGACTGTGCAGCGTTTTCCAGTGGATGAAGACTGCGTTTTGCTGCTGTGTTCCGACGGTTTGAGTGATAAAGACCGGGTTGAGGAATGTTGGGAAGCGGAGATTTTGCCAATTCTCGACGGTAGCATTAATTTGGGTAAGGCGCGCGATCGACTGATTGAGATTGCTAATACTAGAAACGGTCACGATAACGTCACTGTTGCTTTAATTCACTGTCAAGCGCATTTGAGGGAAGACGGCAATACTTTGACAGAACTGTCTGTCGCACCCTTAGATACGCCGATCGAACTAATTTCCGACAGCGAGGATATGCCAACGGATTTGACCGAAAGCACAAGCCTTGGCGATGGGAATTCTTCAGCAAAAACGCAGTTGTTACAGCCGGAAAAAAGCAAAAGTTCATTTTCGCTGCTGCTGAAAATTTTATTTTTATTAGGCTTGGGGGGTGTATTTGCTTATTTTTTCATCCCTCCGGTGGGTCGGGCGATCGATACTGCCGGGGAGTCGATTTTCGGGAAACGCGGTTTAATTAATCCTGCAAGCACACCGGAGAAAACAGTTGACTCTGTAGCTTCTCCGGTCCAATCTTTAGAACCAGGCTCGTTTATAGAGATTAAAAGTTCTGCGCCTGGGGAAGTGGAAAAAGAGGGCGATCGCTTGGATTTGCGAGTCGCAATGGGTGAGTTGACTGTCAAAGGAACAGTCCCAGCCGGCAGCGTTTTGCAGGTGACAAACAAACAGCTTACGCCTCAAGGCAATTGGCTGGAATTGAAAGTTTGTTCGATTCCTGAAATAGTGCGATCGAACTCTCCCAAACCCGAGTCAAATAAAGATTTTTCTACAGTTTCAAAACCGGCACTGAATCCATCTCCCGCTGTGGCAACACCCTCGCCTTCCCCGGCAGTTAAGCCAACAGTTGAAGTAGAAAGCGCCAAGCTGCAACCGGGGGAAGTCGGATGGATTCAAGAACAAGATGCCGTTTCTAAAGTAGTGTCTAACCTAGCCTTAAACCCTACTCAAAAGGGTAAGTGCGTTGATTCTGACTCAAATCCAAATGCTAATTAAACTGTTAATGCTTGAGTATGTTGAGCGAAATTGATAGAGTTTAGTAGTATAAAGGAAAAGGCAGATTCCTAAACAAAACTAATATTAACGGGTACAATTGCAGGTCAAGGATCTGAAAAAATTTTAGATTTTAGATTGGGGAGTTAACAATTACCAATCTAAAGTCTAAAAATGTTTCAAAATTTCTAACCTAATTTGTTAGATACTTCTGCCAGTTTAGTCACCATTTGGGATACGGCTTTGTCAACTGCCGCGCTCAAAAGTGAGTCTTCATTGCTACTGCCAGAATTGCTGCTGATACCTCTGACAGAAATATTAGAATCGCTTTGATCTGCCTCTCCTACTGCTTTGGCGGTGGCAAGAATATCTCCTGAAGCTGTACCGATTAACCGCACATCTATTTGAACGGTAGCTTTGGTTTTTTGCGAACCGCCGCCGATTCCCATGAAACTGCCGCCGCCGGATTGTTTGTCGATATTAAACTTGGTAATGGTGCCGATGAGTACGGCGTCAACTCCTAGTTTTTTGCCAATTTCGGCTGCGGTGCCGGCATCCATTGTACCGCTGCGATTTTCCTGTTTGAGCACTTGTTCGAGTTTGCTACGATCGACTACTGTATAAGTACCGTTGTTGACCAGTTCGTTAATTAGCAGTTCGCTGATGCCTTTAGCTGCGCCGACTCCCCGATAAGAAGTGTAATAGCTGTTGGTGGTGCCGTAGTCGAAGTCCATGACGACGAGGCGCTTTTTGGCCGTAGCTTGGGCGAGTTGGGTTGCGGGTTCGGTGGTGGCTGGTGTGGCGATCGCATTTACTGAAACGCCTGCTAGCATTAGGGTAGCGAGGGAAATGCTGGTTAAGCGAGATATGGTGGTTGTTTTCATAAAGCTTACCTCACAGTTGTTTTGTGCCGACTCTAGAATACTTCACGGAACAGGCCGATGTCAGGGTTGGGGGTGAGGAGGTTGGAATTGTCGGGTTTTAGTGTTTTTTGACTTTCAACAGGCTTAATTTTGGTTAATAAACGCAGAGGACGCAGAGGACACAGAGAAAGAAAGGAAGAGTTTAATCAAGGTTTCAATCCTTTATAGGGATTTAGGGGTTTTCCTGCCAAAAAATCTCATATCTCTGTACTGTAACGGTGGCAACAACCACACAGCCATCCAAAATTCCTCTTACACCCCAGATTCCATAAAACCCATTAACCAATTAGCCATCGTCGCCCTGCGAGTCTGTCTCGGCCCGAATTCCCCAATTTTATAGCCTTTAAACCCCAATTTTTCCTTCAGCAACTGCTTGTTTTCTGGAGGAGTCGATCGAGTCAATTTCACGGTAGCCGGCCTAGAATCGATAAAATCCGGCGGTTCCGGATACTCTTGGCGCCACTCGGCTGCAACATCAGCACTGTTCCACTTGCCAGTCTCGGCATCCCAACGGTAGCCCAGATACAGCCAAACTAATCGGTTGACGGCAGCATCGTCGATTTCTTCGTTGAGAATAGCCCAAATAGTTTCGTTATTCAGCGGTGGTAATTCAGACATATAAAGGAACGGAGGGGGCATTGGGCATTGGGCATGGGGCATGGGGCATCTTGCCCTGAGCGAAGTCGAAGGGTGGGCATCTTGCCCTGAGCGAAGTCGAAGGGTGGGCATTGGGAAAGAAGGAAGATGAAACCAATTGTTTCAGCAATTAAAAATGCTTTAACTACCAAGAAGGTTGCTATATAATTGTCAGAAACGGGCAAGATGCCCGTTCCACAAAAAATCCTAGGAATTTGTTTGTGGGGTGGACACGCGAGCCAGCCCAAAATGTCACCCCACAAAAAATTAATTATTCAAAATTCCGTCTTTCTCGGCCATAGACAGCATTAAGTCTATCACGCGACTAGAATAACCCCACTCGTTGTCGTACCAGGAAATAACTTTGAAAAACTTAGAATTCAGTTCAATTCCCGCACCTGCATCGAAAATGCTCGATCGCGCGTCGCCCTGAAAATCTGTCGAAACTACCGCATCCTCAGTATATCCAAGAATGCCTTTGAGTTCGCCCTCCGAAGCTTTTTTCATAGCCTCGCAAATTTCTTTATAGCTAGTTTCCTTCGCCGTTTTGAAAGTAAGGTCAACTACAGACACGTCGGGAGTTGGCACGCGCAAAGCCATTCCCGTCAATTTTCCTTTCAATTCTGGCAACACCAAAGTAACAGCTTTCGCTGCACCGGTCGAAGATGGAATAATATTTTGAGCCGCACCGCGTCCTCCCCGCCAATCTTTTTGACTCGGGCCGTCTACAGTTGGTTGAGTAGCTGTCATTGCGTGAACAGTCGTCATTAAACCTTCTTCCAAACCGAAGTTATCGTTGATAACTTTGGCAATTGGTGCTAAACAATTCGTCGTACAGCTAGCATTAGAAACAACCGTATCTTTTGCCGGGTCAAATTTGTGGTGGTTGACGCCTACTAGAAAAGTTGGAACTTTTTCCGGGTCTTTTGTCGGTGCTGAAAGTATTACTCGTTTTGCTCCCGCCGTCAAGTGTTTTGATGCGCCTTCAAAATCTGTAAACAATCCGGTAGATTCTACAACATAATCTGCGCCGGATTTACCCCAGGGCAATTCGGCAGGATTTCTAATCGCTGTACAAGGGATAAAATGTCCGTCAACGATAATCCCGTCTGGTTTGCTTTCAACTTCGCCGTCGTAAATGCCGTGGGTGGAGTCGTATTTGAAAAGATAAGCCAGGTTTTCTGGCGAAACTAAGTCGTTAATGCCGACAAATTGGATGTTGGGGTTTTTGATGCCGGCACGCATGACTAGCCGTCCGATGCGACCAAATCCGTTGATGCCAACTTTTAATGCAGCCATGTTTAAACTCCTATTGAAAATCTCGTTAGTCGATCGGGCGTTAGCGAAGCCCTCGAAGAGGATCGCCTGTTGTGGCTTAGAATTTACCACGCTAACGGATTTTTGCAACTGATTCTTTTCTATCTCTTAAGAATTCTGAATAGTGCCCCGGCTGGGAAGGGCAATTAACCCTGAAAAGACTGCTGACTAATGGCTAATGGCTGATGAGTATAAACTTGTAAAAGTGCTATAATAGACAGAAAATATTTTCAAAATCGCCTTTTTTAAATCAGCCTAAAGTAATAAGAAAAAACTTATGGAAAAGCTAAAACGGATGGGCATTCTCACCCGTGGTGGCTGTCGGAACCCGAAGCCTAGGATTAAAGTCGCAGATACGCGCAAGAACACGGCATTGCCGTGTCCCTAAACATATCGCGTACAATCTATATGTAGCTCTACTTTTGGGAATTGATATAATCACCAATCACTAATGACTAATGACTACCCCACGCATCTAGTAATTAGCAATTCCACCGCATCTGAAATAAAACACGACCCACCAAATTTATTTAGCACGGGTCTAATGTTTTCTGCAACTGCTGAAACTTGAGCTGGTGAACAAAAAGCAAGCACATAAATGTTATCCAGCGCCGTCATTGATGAATCACGGGAAACGTGATCCCTAGTGCTTTTTCCAGCGACATCACGAATCACCGAATAACCAGGTACGCCAGCTTTGTCTAAACCGTCTAAAATCTTGCCGAGTTCTACTGAGTGGGCTATGATTTCTACTCTTTTGACTGACTCCATCATCTCACCTCCAAAACATATTTATTCCGTATAGATACAGGGGAATGCCTACAATGATATTAAATGGAAATGTCACTGCTAAGGCCGTTGAAATGTAAAGACTTGGATTCGCTTCTGGAACAGTTAGGCGCATGGCTGCTGGTACTGCTATATAAGAAGCACTCGCGCACAACACGGCAAACAGCAAAGTGTCTCCCTGCGGCATTCCGATTAATTTGGCTATTACCAAAGCAATTACTGCGTTGACTATCGGAATTAGGATTGCAAAGCCGATCAGAAAAATTCCTGCTTCTTGCAAATCTTTAATTCTGCTAGCAGCAACCAGCCCCATGTCTAGCAAGAAAAAAGTCAGAACTCCGTAAAACAAGTCTTGAGTAAACGGACTCATAACTTCCCAACCATGTTCTCCTGTCAGTACGCCCATAATTAGGCTGCCAATCAGCAGAAAAACTGAACTGTTTAGGAATGCTTCTTGCAACACTTCTGGCCAAACTATTTCGCGTTTTCCTTCTTCCCCGCCAAATACACTGACTAGAATGAGACCAACTATAATTGCTGGGGATTCCATTAATGCTAGCGCGGCTACCATGTAACCGTCAAAGTCGATCCCCTGTGCTGTGAGGAAGGAGGTTGCGGTGATAAATGTGACTGCGCTGATGGAACCGTAGGTGGCTGCGATCGCCGCCGCATTGTAGGCGTCGAGTTTTATCCTCAGTATAAAGAAAGTATAAAGTGGTACTAGCATTGACATCAGCATCGCTGCCAAAATTGTCAGGGCGACTTGCTGGTCAATTCCGCTTTTGGATAGTTCGACGCCGCCTTTAAATCCGATCGCGAACAGCAGATACAGCGAAAACAGTTTCGGGATGGGCGCTGGAATTTCTAAATCAGATTTGAGAAAAATTGCCAGCATTCCCATGAAAAAAGCTAATATTGGGGGATTTAAGATATTTGACGATACTAAACTCAAATCCACGATCTGTCACTCCCATTTCTTGCGTTTTTAATATTACTTCCCCAGTAATTGTTGCACGAGAATGGATCAATAGACCGATCGAACTTTTGACACCGAAGCTCGATCGGACTAAATACGGCTACGGGTGTGCAGCACACACCCGCAGCCGTTGTTTTTTACTTAACTAAGCAACTGCCAAGTAAGATTCTAGGGCTTCGGAACCGCCGATCAACTTGCCGTCGATAAATACTTGCGGCACTGTTGTAGCCCCAGTCACCGCCCGGAGCGATCGGGTTGTGATATCCCGGCCCAAGACGATTTCTTCATAATCCAAGCCCTTTTGACTCAGCATTGCCTTAGCCTTAGCGCAGAAGGGACAGCCCATTTTTGTAAACAGCGAAACCACCTTCGGCTTGGTTGCTGAAGAGTTGATGTACTTGAGCATCGTATCAGCATCGGACACCTTGAAAGGATCGCCCGGTTCCTCTGGTTCAATAAACATTTTCTCAACCAAGCCATCTTTGACCAGCATCGAATAGCGCCAAGACCGCTTCCCAAAACCTAAATCTGTTTTGTCTACCAGCATTCCCATGCCTTCAGTAAACTCGCCGTTACCGTCGGGAATTAACGTCACATTGTCTGATTCTTGGTCTTTTGCCCATTCGTTCATCACAAAAGCGTCGTTGACGGAAATACAAACGATTTCATTTACGCCATTTTCTTTGAAAACCTTCGCCAATTCGTTGTAGCCAGGGAGGTGTGTTGAGGAACAAGTGGGAGTAAATGCTCCCGGTAGCGAGAACACCGCTACGGTTTTGCCTGCAAACACATTATCGCTGGTGACATCCACCCACTCGTTGTCTTTGCGAGTGCGAAAGGTGACTTTGGGTACTCTTTGACCTTCTTTGTTAATTAGCATGATTTTGAATTTTTGGGTACTTGGGTTAAATTCCTTTGCTGATTATAGCGTACTCATAACGAGTATGACTTGTCAAGGGCAGCGGGTTTTTTTCTGGGAACTCGGGCGCGCGAGTCAGTCAGAAACCCGGTTTCTGGGCAATACAAAACTTTTTAGGTAAGTGAAGTACAGAAAAACCAGTTTTTATATACAAATCGAAATATATTTTTACAAATATGACTTTGGTAGTCCTGCAAAACTAATGATGTAATTCGATGAAACCCTTTTTGTATAAGGATTGAGCGTGCGGAAAACCTTACTTGTGCAGGACTACCTATGACTTTTATGATTTGATGAATTTACATTGTGAATTTTATGACTTTTATAAATTGACTATATCGGCAGTTCATATAGCGAAAAAGGTAAAAGTTTTTGTGGTTAAAATCCAGCCGATTGGAATTTAACAACGGTTAGCCAACTTTGAGCTAAACTCAGAAGGGTTCCAGGGTTGATTACACTTTAGTCAACAGACATTGACTATCTAGCGAGAGATTAAAAACCGCCAAGGTGAGGGGCAGCATTGGGGAATCTGCGAAATATTTACGCTTCCTTGAGCAACTATTTCTAGGCGATCGAGAATATCAGCAGTCGCTGACCATCGCCCGTAAGATTCACGAGTGCCAAAGATGGAGAGCCAAACATGATTAAACTCCCTGGAATTAAAGTTTTAGCCCAAATCTATGAAAGTGACAATTCTGTTGTCTATCGAGGGATTCGAGAACAAGACCACAAAGCAGTAATTCTCAAATTTCTGAAACAAGACTATCCCACCCCCTCTGAACTAACTCGATATAAGCAGGAATATGAAATTACTCGCAATCTGAACATAGAGGGTGTGGTTAAATCTTATGCCTTAGAACCTTATCAAAGAACTCTGGTCATTATCTCAGAGGATTTTGGCGCATCATCCTTAAAGCAATTATTCAATGGCTCTGTAGATACAGGGCATATCTTATCTCTAGCAAAATTCCTCAAGTTAGCCATCCAAACAGCAGAGATATTGGGTGCGATTCACACTGCCAATATTATCCATAAAGATATTAATCCTGCCAACATCGTCTTTAACCCAGAAACAGAAATTATCAAAATCATCGACTTTGGTATCTCCACTCAATTAACCCGCGAAAATCCTACGCTGAAAAATCCCAATGTTTTAGAAGGCACTTTAGCCTATATGTCACCGGAGCAAACGGGACGAATGAATCGTTCTTTAGATTACCGGACTGACTTTTACTCTCTCGGCGTTACCTTCTACGAACTACTGACGGGACAGTTACCTTTTGAAAATACCGATGCGTTGGAACTGGTGCATTCTCATATCGCCAAACAGCCAATACCCCCTCATCTTTTAGGAGGAGGAGAGGAGGAGAGAGGGAGAGGGGGAGAACCTTGTCTTAAAGCCGTTTCGGATATTGTCATGAAGCTGATGGCGAAAACGGCAGAGGAACGATATCAAAGTGCCTGGGGACTCAAAGCTGATTTAGAAGAATGTCTCTTTCAGTTACAAGCTAATGGGACTATAGCCGATTTCCCTCTCGGTTCTAAGGATATGTCCGACAAGTTTCAAATTCCCCAAAAGCTTTACGGACGAGAGTCAGAAGTTAAAACCTTACGAACAGCATTTGATCGGGTGAGTCAAGGCAAAACTGAAATGATGCTAGTGGCAGGTTATTCCGGCATCGGTAAATCAGTGTTGGTGGCAGAAGTTCATAAACCCATCACTCAAAAGCGCGGCTATTTCATCTCCGGAAAATTTGACCAGTTTCAGCGCAATATTCCCTACTTAGCTGTTGTCAGTGCCTTTCAGGGATTGATGCGCCAACTGTTAACCGAAAGCGAAGCACAACTAAACCTTTGGCGAGAAAAACTCCTGGCTGCTTTTGGTTCCAAAGGACAAGTGATTATTGAAGTGATTCCGGAAGTAGAACTGATTATAGGCAAGCAACCACCCCTGCCAGAATTAAGCCCCGCTGAGTCCCAGAATCGCTTTAATCTGGTTTTCCAAAACTTCATTCGGGCATTTTGTGCAAAAGAGCATCCCTTAGTTATCTTTCTTGACGATTTGCAGTGGGCAGACTCGGCAACGCTCAAGCTAATCGAACTGATGATGACGGATACGGATACACAATACCTATTTCTAATTGGGGCGTATCGGGATAACGAAGTCAACCCCACTCATCCGTTGATGATAACTCTTGAGGGGCTACGGAATCTTGGGGCAACTGTCAACTTTATTACCTTAGCTCCCTTAAATAGCAAGCATATTAACCAGTTAATTGCTGATACTTTGCACAGTGATACATCTTCAGTAAAACCCTTGGCGGAGTTGGTAGTGCATAAAACTGGAGGCAATCCTTTCTTTGTCTATGAGTTTCTCAAAACCCTATATGCCGAAAACCTGATAACTTTTGATTTTGAACGTCACGGCTGGCAGTGGGATATTTCAACCATTGAAGCTAAGGGGATTACTGACAATGTGGTGGAGTTGATGATTGGCAAGTTGAAGAAATTGCCTCCTGTTACCCAGCAAGTTTTACGCCTAGCAGCTTGTGTAGGTGCTGATTTCGATTTAAACACCCTTTCTATCATCAGTGAAAAATCCACATCGGAAGTTTTTACGGACCTAACAGCAGCAGTTCAGTCCGGGTTAATTTTGCCCATATCCGGGTTAGATGAAGAACTGTTAATTCAAAATCATAAATTCCTCCATGACCGGGTGCAGCAAGCAGCTTACTCGCTGATTGACGAAAAACATAAACAGGAAATCCACTTAAAAGTTGGTCGTCTTCTGTTGAATAAGTTTGAAAAACATGAGTTAGAAGAACGAATCTTTGATATAGTCAATCACCTGAACAAAGGACAATCATTGCTCGATGATAAAGGGGAAAAAGAACAATTAGCTAGATTGAATCTAATCGCTGGAAGAAAAGCTAAATTATCTTCAGCCTATCAACCCGCATTATATATAACGAACGGGATAAAACTTTTACCCCATAATAGCTGGGAGGAAGACTATCACCGGACATTTTTATATCACCTTGAAAAAGGTGAAATAGAATATTTAACTGCTAGTTGGGACGAAGCTTTATTAACTTTTGATGAAGCCCTTGAGCATATCGATAGTTTGTTGGATCGGTGTAAAGTCAATGAATATAAAGTGACGTTATATCGAATAAAAAATGATTTGGAATCCTCCTTATATCTGGGAGTACAGACGCTCGAACTATTGGGAATCAAGTTGAAAGCTTTTCCTGAAGAAGATGAACTTATCGCAGAAGTGAATCAGGCTAATGAGACAATCGCTGCCAGGAAAATTGAAAATTTTATAGACCTTCCTGAAATGCAAGACCCTGAAAAACTTGCTGCTATGGTACTCCTCAGAGAATGTGTACCTTCATCTTACTTTTTAGGGTCTAGATTGCTGTTCATACTAGGCATAAAAATGATTGAGCTATCGCTCACCTATGGGAACAGTCCTCACTCTTCAATTGGGTATATATATTATTCGTTAACACTTGCCTTTGTAGCACAAGATTTTGAAACCGCCTATAAATTTGGAAGTTTCGCCTTGAGATTGAACGATGACAAGTATCAAATAAAGCCTTATGAAGCATTAATTTTGAATATGTGGGGAGGATTTGTTTCCCATTACACTGAACATCTTGATCGCTCTAAAGAGCATTTAATGAGAGGTTATTATAGCGGTGTAGAAAACGGGGCCTATCAATGGGCAGGATATTGTGCAATCAACTGTTTGTTTATGTGTTTTTGGGGGACTGATTCGTTAAAAGAATTATCAGAAAAAATTGATAAGATTATACCCGGCTTGAAAAAAGTCGATCCAAATATGGTGCAATATTATTATGCGATTAAAGCGACTATTTATAATTTGATTGAACCCGTTGAGGATTGGAGTGTTCTTGATGAATCCTTATGGCCAAATTCCAAGGAGCTCATTAAGTCTTGTCTTGAAAAAAATGATTTATTCACGGTATTTTTAGAATTGGTCTGTAAATTGTCTTTAGCTAACTGGTATTCAGATTCCGAGAAAGCGATAGACTATGCTAACTCTGCCGAAAAATATTTGATAGGCGCGACGGGGATTTTTATTAATCCGGCTTTCCATTTTCATCAATGTCTAGCCTTATCAGTTGGGTATGACTATGCTGATGGTGAAAAACAGGCACAGTATGTGGAGAAGATTAAATCAAATCTTGAGAAATTCAAACTCTGGAGTAAAAATTGTCCGAGTACCTACCTTCATCAATGTCTGCTAATCGAAGCTGAGTTGGCGCGAATTACAGGCAATACTCTGGAAGCGCAGGATTTGTATGACCAAGCGATCTCCTCAGCCCGAGAAAATAAATTTTTGCAGAATGAAGCTCTAGCGTCGGAACTAGCAGCTAAGTTTTGGCTAGGGAAAGGTAAAGAGAAGATTGCTAAAGTCTACATGAGTGAAGCCCACTATGGCTACCAACACTGGGGTGCTCAACGCAAAGTGGAGGATTTAGAAGCCAAGTACCCGCAGTTACGTCTTAAATCATCTGCCACCAAAAGCATTACTTCCCCGCACAGAACAACGACCCGTTCCACAAGTGGTAGTCAGTCAGGGGAAGTTTTGGATCTAGCCACTGTGATGAAAGCCTCTCAAGCCATTTCCGGCGAAATTGTACTGGATAAATTACTCACCTCCTTGATGAGGATTATCATTGAAAATGCCGGAGCGCAATGTGGCTATTTGATTTTAGAAACTGAGGGGAAACTGCGGATTAAAGCATCAGGTTCCGTAAGTTATGATACCATTACGGTGTTGCAATCAACCCCCATTGAATCTGTAGGGGCACAAGACGTTATACCCCTACCCGTGTCCATCATCAACTATGTCGCTCGCACTTGTAAAAATGTAGTCTTGAATGATGCCACTCATGAGGGCAACTTTACTAACGAACCCTATATCAAAGAGCATCAGCCTAAATCAATTTTATGCTTTCCTCTCCAAAATCAAGGTAAACTGACAGGAATTATCTATTTAGAAAATAATCTAACCACAGACGCTTTTACTCCCGATCGCTTGGAAATTTTAAACCTACTCTCCTCCCAGGCAGCTATTTCCATTGAAAATGCGCGTCTCTACAATAATCTCAGCGAACTTAACCAGGCTTTTGAGCGTTTCGTCCCCCGCCAATTCCTCCAATTCCTGGATAAAGAAAGCATTGTTGATGTTAAATTAGGCGACCAAGTTCAAAAGGAAATGTCGGTACTCTTTTCGGATATTCGCGACTTCACAACTTTGTCGGAAAGTATGACTCCGCAAGACAATTTCAACTTTATTAATGCCTATTTGTCACGCCTGGAGCCAGCCATTACTGCAAACGAAGGATTTATTGACAAGTATATTGGCGATGCAATTATGGCCCTCTTTAGCGGCGAGGCAGATAATGCCGTCAAAGCAGGCATTGATATGCTACATCGTCTTGCCGAATATAATCAACATCGCACTGCTTCTGGATACGTGCCGATTAAGATTGGCATTGGCATTAATACAGGTTCTTTAATTCTCGGCACGGTTGGGGGGAAAAACCGGATGGATAGCACGGTGATTAGCGATGCAGTGAATTTGGCCTCGCGGATAGAAAGCTTGACTAAAAAATATGGAGTTTCGATGTTAATTAGTCACGAAACTTTCTACTCTTTGCCAGATTCTAACCAGTATGCTATCCGTCTTATCGATCGCGTGGCAGTTAAGGGCAAATCAGAAACGGTATCGATTTTTGAAGTTTTCGATGCCGATCGCCCTGAGACTTATGAGGGCAAGGTAGCCACGAGAACAGTGTTTGAAGAAGCTTTGGTACTCTACCATTTGCAAAAGCTTAGAGATGCGGAGCGATTGTTTGCTGAGTGCCTGCGCCGCAATCCCACAGATAAAGCGGCTCAAATTTATCAACAGCGCTGTATTCAACAAGATCAGGAATAAGGATGCGTTAGTAAGCAGACGGCGGTTGAAACCGCTTCTACACAAACGATGTCTGCCTCCGCAGACTGAAGAGAATAACCTAATTTTAATTGCCTTTTATTCAACCTGCGGAGGCAGGTTTTGTTTGTATAGGCGCGGTTTCAACCGCCGTCTTATCTTATTCCCAATCAAATTTTCTCCCCAAATACTCCTCTAATTCCTGATTGTAAGGTTTAAAATAATCGCTCAACAAATTACGAACCGACTCATTTACCCGCGGATAAAAACCAGGATTAGTATTTTGGTATTCAGATAATTGATATTCCGGTAAATCTAAAAATGCTAAAACTTGCTTGACAGTCGCCGCCGCACCTGCATACAAATCTTCACTTTTCAAAACTAACAACTCTTCTTTCGGAAAGAAATCTAGCCAGTTTTTAATAAATTCTACATACCTACCGCGAGCTAAATAATTCCCCGGTTCTTCGCCGATGATGTATTCTGGATTTTGATTCAACCGTTCAATTTCATCGCTAATTGCCCGATCGAGCGATCGCCCTTCCCAATTTAAGTCCTTTAAGCGGTAAAAATGAGAAATCGCGCGATCGACCGGATTTCGCAACAGCACAATCAGTTTCGCCTCTGGACACGCGCTGTAGACACGTTCCGGCGCTTCCCGATAGTCAAAATAGCTCGGACTGGCTTCACCCGTTACAAACTCCTCTCCCTCCGGCATTAGGGGAAAATGAGCCAAATACCAATCAATCCCTCTGTGAAAATGCCACGAGAAGAAATCCATCTCCTTTTTAATCGGAGTCAAAATTTGCGGATGTTGAGCTAAATAAGTGTACAGAGAAGTCGTGCCACACCGCTGAGAACCAATAATTATAAAGTTAGGAAATTTGACTGTATCTGTATTTTGTGGAACAGGCATCTTGCCTGTGTTCTTACTTATAAGAGATGCAAAACTTTGTTTGTAACTGACAGTTCGATAAAAATCAATCGCCTCGGCAATTTTACCTTGCCTCGTCAAAGCTTCCCCCAAATTCAGATAAGGCCAAAAAGCCTCCGGTTTAGCTGCAACAACTTCGCGGCACAAGTTCTCCACTTCATCCAGCTTGTTTTGCCTAACCAAAACTTCCCACAAATTGTAATAAAACCACCAAGGAAGATCGGGATTTATTTCTATTGCTTGAAAAAATGCCGCCGCCGCTTCCTCCCAGTATTTT
>JARCMA010000481.1 GCA_030248405.1 Microcoleus sp. MP8IB2.171 | reverse complement strand
GGCGTCGTTGAGGGCCTGGTCGATGTTGCCCCCGGGTTTGAAGAATAAATCGACGCTGACTTGTCCTTCGCGGGTGCGGGAAAAAACTTGGATGACGCCTTCAGTGGCGGAAAGTCCTTGTTCGAGGGGGCGGGTAACTTCGTCTATTGCTACTTCTGGGGAGACTCCGGGGGCATCTAAGCGCACGCCGATGCGGGGATAGGTGATGGAGGGTAGCAAGTCAACGGGCAGTTGGGTGATGTAGAAAAAGCCCACGATTATAATAGCAAGTGTCAGCATGATGGTGCCGATGTGGCGGCGAATCGCGGTCGCGCTAATGCTAAATCCGGTTTTGTCGGCTGTCATTTGATTTTAGATTTTAGATTTTAGATTTTAGATTTTAGATTTTAGATTTTAGATTTTAGATTTTAGAATTGAAAAGTTTACACCGTCAGTCAGCTTGCAAAGGAATGAATCGCGGGGCTGGCGACCAAATTGCTTTCGGTCAGGCTTTATTTTGTATAGGCAGTGAGAGAATATTTACGCTCCGCACCTGACAAGTAGTATAATAAATTTTAATAAATTGTCAAAAATGTTTTTCATAATATTCCTTTAGAGGTAGTCGATCGCCCAAAACGCAGATTGACAGAAATTGCGATCGGCTTTTTTATCGATAGAAAGCAATTGCGATTTACCCCTATCGTGGGGGTGGGTTGACTATATTGTTGGTCTTACCCACAGATTGCTTGTAAAACCCGCCCCTCCATTATTATTCGGCGTTGCTGATTTACGATATGGAAGGCTAAATATGCCGGGTCTTCCGTATTTAGTGTGCTAATTTATCTGAAATTAATAGCATAATTTTTTACACAGCAAGGGTTTCCGGTCTTACTTTAGGATCGCGAATTAAATAATTTACACAAGTTTGTGGGATGGGCGTCCCGCCCATCCCACAAGAAGCATAAAAATTGTAAGTTATTAAATTTTCATTCCTTAGTTAATTGGGAGCCATTTTTTCCTTCGATTCATACATAGCTTGGGTTTTAACTACTTAAACTAATCGTTTGGCACACTGAGTAAGGAAGAGCCAGCTTTACTAAAAAGTTCTTTCTGCTGATTTACTTCCATTCACCACCTTACATAAAAAAACCCGGTTTCATGAATAAACCGGGTTTTTCACACTCAAATTGCGTGTTCTCGATACCACTCAATCGTATTTTTCAACCCTTCCTTAAACTTCACCTCCGCCACAAAACCAAACTTTTCCTTAGCCCTTTGGGTATCCAAACAGCGGCGCGGCTGACCGTTCGGTTTGTCTGTTTCCCAAACAATTTCTCCCTCAAATCCCATCAATTCGCAAATCGTTTCCACTAAATCGCGAATTTTAACTTCGCTATTCGTTCCCAAATTAACTGGGTCAGATTCGTTGTAAGATTGAGCCGCCATCACAATTCCCCGCGCGGCATCTGTGGAATACAAAAACTCGCGGCTAGGGTTGCCGTCGCCCCAAACTGGCAGTGTTTTGTCTCCCCTTTCTTGCGCTTCGTAGACTTTGCGAATTAATGCGGGGATGACGTGGGAACTTTTCGGGTCAAAGTTATCTTCCGGGCCGTAGAGATTTACTGGTAGCAAGTAGATACCGTTGAATCCGTACTGCTGGCGGTAGGATTGCAGTTGCACTAATAAGGCTTTTTTGGCAATTCCGTAAGGTGCGTTAGTTACCTCTGGATAGCCGTTCCAGAGGTCGTCTTCTTTGAAAGGAACTGGGGTTAAATTGGGATAAGCGCAAATCGTGCCTACGCAGACAAATTTTTCGACTCCTGCTTCGTAGGCGGCGTGGATTAGTTGCGCGCCCATCATCAAATTATCGTAAAATAATTCAGCGGGTTTGACTAGGTTTAAGCCGATGCCGCCGACGTGGGCGGCGAGGTGAATGATGATATCTTGTTTGTCGGCGGCGCGCTTGCAGTTTTCCATGACGCGAAGGTCGCAGTCGCGCGATCGAGTTACCGAAATTTTATCAGCATCGGCCCCTGCTTTCACTAGCTGGTCGATTACCTGACGGCCCAAGAAACCGGCGCCGCCCGTGACTAGAATGCGTTTGCTGCTTAAATCCAAGCTTGTCATAATTTTAGCCTCGGGATTTTGAATAAAGGTCGATCGACAATTTCAATTCTAAAATTGTTGCTTTAGCAAAAAAAGCTTTCAGCTACAGGATGAGGTGGCCCACAAATTTGTTTTAGCTGCAGCAGATAGGGACAATTTGCGCCGTGCACACCCGAAAGTTAGATATAGGGATCGCGACTCCTCAACTATCATTTTAATGTTTTTTTTAGCCGGCACAGCCGAAAATTTTGCGAGCAATTAAGCTGGTTCTTTGAATGCCGATCGCGCTACGCTAATAGCTGTAACAACCCTCTCATCAGTTGTGAAGTGTGTGCAGGGGCAATCCTCCGATGCGCGCCTTTCGCCAAAGGGGGTAAACACGGGGCCCTACCCCTACAAATTGTCCGCACTGACGGCTTAGTTGAGCGACTTAATCAAATCCGTTGCCCGAACCCCGACCTTGCTGTTCTAAAGCTTTCATGTCAGCATCTACCATTAAATGTACTAACTCCTGAAAAGTTACAGAAGGTTCCCAATTTAATTGCTGGCGCGCCTTAGTCGAGTCGCCTATCAACAGTTCGACTTCTGCCGGACGCAAGTAGCGTTCGTCAAACTCCACATATTTTTGCCAATCTAAATTGACGTAAGTAAAAGCCAAATCGAGAAATTCCTTAATGGAATGGGTTTCGTTGGTAGCAATGACATAATCGTCAGGCTTGTCTTTTTGCAGCATCAGCCACATCGCCAGCACGTAGTCTTTAGCATAGCCCCAGTCCCGCTTAGAATCGAGATTGCCCAAGTAAATCTTTTTCTGCTTGCCGGCGACTATTCTGGCAACGGCGCGAGTAATTTTGCGAGTTACAAAAGTTTCGCCACGGCGGGGAGATTCGTGATTGAACAAGATGCCGTTGCAGGCAAAAAGTCCGTAAGATTCGCGATAATTTATTGTTTGCCAGTGCCCGTAAACTTTGGCGCAGGCGTAAGGACTTCTGGGATAAAAAGGAGTTGTTTCCTTTTGCGGAACTTCCTGCACCAAACCAAACATTTCCGAAGAACCTGCTTGATAGAACCGCACTTCTATGCCGGTGCGGTGCTGATAGTCCCGAATTGCTTCTAGCAGTCGCAATACTCCCATCCCTACAGTGTCCACCGTATATTCCGGCGAGTCAAAACTGACTCGAACGTGAGATTGAGCGCCTAAGTTATAAATTTCTACCGGCTGAACTTCTTCCAATATCCGGCGGAGAGTGGTGCCGTCCGTCAAGTCGCCGTAGTGTAGAAACAGGCGCGCACCCTCGCTGTGAGGATCGACATAGATGTGGTCAATTCGATCGGTATTGAAACTAGAACTGCGCCGGATAATGCCGTGAACTTCATATCCTTTCTCTAACAGTAATTCGCTCAAGTAGGAGCCGTCTTGACCTGTAATACCTGTTATTAGCGCTCGCTTACGTTGCGTCATCTGATTTTCCTTTGACAGGCTGTGTTAATTCACAATAAACTTTTTGGCAGAGGCTGTTGATCCCTGCCGGCCGTATTCTCAAACTCTACGTTAACTGCTTTCTAAAACTTACTCAAACTTAACTTTAGTTACCTAAAGCCAGTTGAAGTTTACTTCCTACGCTGTTGGGTAGTGGGCTATCCCAAGATAAGTAGGCTATCCCCCTTAAGCCAAAGGTTATAGAGTTAAGTTTAACACCTAAACCTAAAGTAGTCTATCTAGAAGAACTGATCTTTCTAAATGAAGAAGAGGTAGGTTTATTTAAGTATTTGCCCCTTTAGTTAAGCTCACAATTCTTCGATCGGCATCCAGGAACTGTTTAGTTTTGACAAAGAGTTTGTCGCTGATTGTCAGTAGTCAGCATCAGTGGTCAGTAACAAATAAAACTAACTACCGATTGCTGACTGCAGACAAAAATTAATATGCGCCGTTATTTTTGGGAAAAATCACAACTCCAATTGTTTTGAAAACAATCCACATATCCATCCAAAGGTTTTTGTCATTTGCGTAATAGAGGTCGATTTGGACTCGGCGGGGATAGGGAATGTCGTTGCGACCGGACACTTGCCACAAGCCTGTAATTCCAGGTCTTATGGTGAGAATTTTGTTGATGTGACGACCGTATCTCGGCAGTTCTTCTTCAACTAAAGGTCTCGGTCCGACGACGCTCATATCTCCTTTTAAAACATTCCAAAACTGGGGGAATTCGTCTAAACTGGTCATTCGTAAAAATCTTCCAATCCAGGTAATTCGAGGGTCTTGTTTCAGCTTGAAATTGTCCTCAAACTCTTGACGCAAATGCGGAGAATTTTCCATGATTTCCAGCAATATATCGTCCGCATTTTCCACCATCGTTCTGAATTTAAGGCAATAAAACCTTTTACGGTTTTTGCCTACTCGTTCCTGTACGTAAAAAATAGGCCCGGACGAGCTTAAGGCGATTGAGAGAGCCAAAAGCAGGTAAACCGGAGCAAACAGGATCAGAACCGATAAGGAAAAGAGAATGTCAAATAACCGCTTGAAAAGTTCTCCGTCGAGTCTCTGTAGAGAACGACTGATGCGTCTATCTCCGTCGAGGACAGACCCAAAACCGCGTCTCGCGATCGCTCGAATTACCTTGCCGGAGATTAGTTGGCTGTCGGCAGTCATCTTACTCCTTCACTTCACACCACACACAGTCATGATCATAAAGCCTCAAGACGCTTTGTTCTCTGAATTATGTTTCAAATACTCAATTTTCTGCATTCAGAAGAAGGAAGAAGGAAGAAGGAAGAAGGAAGAAGGAAGAAGGAAGAAGGGACAAGGTACTTATGTAGAGCGGTTTTGAGGGCTTCTGAAGCAATTGCAGAATATTTTCCAGGTCTCCCACTCTCCCACTCTCCCACTCTCCCCCTCTGTCCTTCTCAAGTCCCCGACTTGGAAAAATCGCCGGATAAAAATTCCTGATAGCACTGTTCGACAAAAGCCAGATAGCGCTGCTCAAAGACTTCCGGGGCAAACTTTTCGGCGTGCAACCGCGCCATTTCCGGCTGAAATTTTCCTTGCAACTGCTCAAATTCCTCGACGGCTTCGACTATTGCTGCTGCGGTTTGGGATGGAAAAAATAAACCAGTCCCTGTTTCTGGGTGTTGGCGAATGTCGAGCACTGTCTCCAAAGCGCCTCCTGCTGCATAGGCAATTACGGGTGTGCCGCCAGCTTGAGCTTCTACTAAAGCTATGCCAAAATCTTCGCAAGCTGCATATACAAAGGCTTTGGCTTCTGCCATGTACTTTTCAACTACTTCGGCGGGCTGCCAGCCGAGTAGTTGCACGTTGGGTTTGGCGATTTGCCGAATCATTTCTAATTCTGCGCCGGTGCCGATGACAATTAGATTGCGCCCGAGTTGATTGAATGCTTGGACGATCGCACTTACGTTTTTGTAACTTACTATCCGGCAAACTGTGACGTAAAAGTCTTGTTTTTGCCGCATCAAGGAAAATCGCTCGATATTTACGGGAGGATAAATCACCTGGGCCGGCCGCCGATAGCACCGCCAAATTCGGCGCGCAGTGTGTTGAGAGTTAGCGATGAATTAATCAACACGATTGGCGGAAATTACGTCCCACTGTCGCAGTCGATGCAACAAATATCGCGTCAGTAGACCCTGGATGCCTCGTCCGGCTTTGCTGCTACGCAAATAGTCAAAAGTTACGACCCACGCGTAGCGCATTGGCGTGTGGCAGTAGCAGACGTGCATTTGCTGGGGACTGGTGAGGATGCCTTTGGCGACAGCATGGGATGATGAGAGGATGATGTCGTATTGTCGCAGG
>JARCMA010000480.1 GCA_030248405.1 Microcoleus sp. MP8IB2.171 | reverse complement strand
TTGCCTTCTACAGCTTGCTTCATTGCCTGAATTCCGGGAGCGTCTATGCCGTCGTCGTTGGTTAAAATTATCGTCATTGAAAATTTGTCTGTTAGTAACGTTATTGTGTCACTGGCGGGCGAGTCGAGGCAATCTCAAATTGTAGGGTGGCGCGGGGATTGTATCGGTGTCAGTCGATTTTAGATTTTAGATTTACTCCACAGATGAATCTCGGAGATTGAACAACAGCCTAAAATTTTTGAGCCCTCCACGCCGTACTTTAGTGGCTCAAACCCGTTATCTGCGCCCAGGAAGAGTTACTAATTCTATATTTACTTACTGTGCAACTATAGCGGTTCTCAAAAAAGTGAGGATAGCCCTATGCCATAGCCCTATGCCATAGCCCTATGCCATATGCCGTTCGCGTACCTGATATGAGAGCTCGAAAGGCTATATATTTTACTTTCGCGTACATCAGGCGATCGGCAAACCGATTCCTCAATTATTGTATAAATACACACTTATTTGTAAGTAATATTACGCAATTAGCCATTGTGACAGCCGATGATACCGAAAGTTGCAATAACGGATAGTTAGCCGTGGAATACCTCAGCAACAGTCATCCTAGCGTTTGCGATACAACCGAGTTTACGAAAACTTTAAGAATAAACCTCGCACAATATTTTTTTGGTAAAGGTAGCAAAAATCTATATACAAATACCTTTA
The DNA here is from genome assembly GCA_030248405.1 of Microcoleus sp. MP8IB2.171. GTDB lineage: Bacteria > Cyanobacteriota > Cyanobacteriia > Cyanobacteriales > Microcoleaceae > Microcoleus. Next base: position 2,596 of record JARCMA010000480.1, on the reverse strand, counting down.
CATGATAGATGATGTAAATAGACACCAGAAGAAATCAATAAAGTCAATCCCCCCAACGATATAAACGAGGTATTACTCTTATGAAAACCAACTTCGCCCAACCACTAACCGCGTGTCTAGCTACCGCTGGTTTAGCCATTGCTTCTTCATTACTAGCTGCAACGCAAGCCCAAGCATTCAGTTTATCCGTGGCTCCTCAGTACGGTACTACCAACGGCATTGGCACCGGCGCTACTGCAACATTGGACTTCAACGTTGTCCAAAGTGGAGCCGACTTGCTCCTGAATTTGGGCATCACCAATACCACTGGCACTCAGGCTACAGCCGGCGGTGCAACCAACTCTTCTCTCGTTGCCGTGGCATTTGACGTATTGAGTGGCGTTAGTGCATCGGTTAAATCGAATGCAGGCAGCACTTTTACAAAGTTTTGGCAAAACGTTGATATTAGCGGTTTGCACAACGGTTTCGACTATGGCATTAGCACTCCGCGCAATAGCTTTAATGGTGGCAACGCTAATGGAGGCTTATATAAAAATCAGTCTACTCTCGTTAGCTTTTTGCTAACTGGCAGCAGTCTGAGTGCGGCTCAGGCAGAAAGTGCCTTCTTGACGGGATTTCAGAATGGTACGCTTAAGGCAGGGGTTCGCTTCCAACAGGTAGATGGGTCTAATGTTGGTACCAGTGACAAAGTTATGGCCGGAGTTTCGGCTGATGCTGAGCCAGTACCCGAACCAACCACTATTGCAGGTATGGTGATGGGGTTGGGCAGTTTAGTCGCAGCCCGCCGCAAGCAGGCAAAAAAAGCTCTTGCTTAAATTTTCTCAGAGGTGCGGGCCATCCATCGGCAGAAAAGCTCGTCGCATTACTGTGAATTCAGCTTAAGTTTCTAGTATTAGCGAATAAAAGCTAGGGCAGCTATCCCGCCTCTGGCTCTTATTTTTGCTCTAAGTTGACAAAATCTACATTTTGTCAACTTAGAGAAGAAAAAATTTGTGCTCGCCCTAATTACCGCAAAAATTCACCGCAAATCGCCAAATTTCCCAAAAAATATCAACATAGTTGTGGTAAAGTTTTGTGTCGATTGCTCTGTCAAGACAATCGGCAAGTTCAGTTAAATGCGATCGCAGCTATGTTTTTGTTACCAATTCTACCCTTAGCTCAAGCAATCCCCACAAGTCCCGCCCAAGAACTGATCATCCAGCCAGAAGTCCCGCTACCGGAAAACGAACTGGATGTGCCACCACCTGTGACAACCGCCCCGCTGAACACTGTAATGCAGCCCCAGCAAGTGCGCGTTTTGCCGGGAAAACTCGACAATATTCCCGTTTTCAACAGCAACAGCCCGGAAGTTGTGCAAACTGAAGGCATTTTGCTCTCCACATTTCCACAAGAAGACAAACCAGTACCTTCTGCACACTTAAACTTTCCCTTCAAAGGTCGATTTGATATCTTCGCCCACCACATCGCCAAAGCTAAAAATCGCCACGAAACTCGCACCTTATTTCAAGGAATAATTGTCTACAATCCCAACTCGGAACCTGTTACTTTAAAAGTATTGCAAGGAGCGACCTATTTAACTCGACCGGATGCGTTGTTTGTCGATTTGCCGTCGTATTTAGAAAATCGATCCGGCACTGTGTTTGCGGGGCCCGGAAGCCGGATTACGAGCGATGTGTTGCGGGGATACAGACAAAGCATTTTGCCGGCTGCGATCGAGATTCCGGCTATGCAGAGCCGAATGCTGATGAATTTGCCGATACCTGTGGGGAATGTTACGCCTTCTTCCAATGGTCGATCGACTTTGATGCGAATGTCGAGCAGCAATTCGGTTTATGTTGCTAGTTTAGCAATGTTTGCTCCTCAAACTAAAAATGGAGCCGAACAAGATCCGACATTAGAAGAGTGGGAAAATATTTTAAATACCAAAGGTTTAGCGGGGCCGAGAGATTTGGCACCAACTCCGAAAGACAAAAATCCGCTGCAAAAAATTTACGGCCGCGTGGCGGGAGTAGCTGAAGGTTCTGAGTGGAAAGCTAAAATTACTGACAATTCTAGAACCGATTATTTAACGATTCCTAAACGCGGTGAGTCATTTTCCTATGCTTTGAGCACTACGGATACTGGTACTTTTGGGACTGGTCAAATTCAAAGCGCTAAAATGTTAGCTCGCTATCCCGATACTGCTTATTTTGCTCACGGTAATTACGGAATTCAATACAACTTAACTTTTCCGCTTTACAACAAGTCTCGCGAGTCCCAATCTGTTAGCATTAGAATGCAAACACCGATTAAGGCAAATACAGAATCGGCGGGGTTAATGTTTTACGATCCTCCAGAAAATCGGATATTTTTCCGAGGTACGGTGCGGGTGATGTTTAATGACGATGCGGGAAAAACTTTGACGCGCTACATTCACATTGTGCAGCGCCGGGGACAGCAGGGGGAACCTTTGGTGAATGTGAATATGAAGCCGGGGGAACGCCGTTTGGTTCAGGTGGACTTCTTGTATCCGCCGGATGCGACGCCGCCACAAGTCTTGACTGTGCGATCGAGTAATTAGTTTGTAGTCATTAGTCATCAAATAGCCACTTGCCTT
>JARCMA010000060.1 GCA_030248405.1 Microcoleus sp. MP8IB2.171 | reverse complement strand
ATAGTGCCGGGCCCGCAGACATCGTGGGTCATCAATACGTCTGTTTCTACCCAAATGTTTTCTCCGGGCTCTACTTTAGTGCGGCCTGATGCTTTGGCTAAGATTTTTTCGGTCAGGGTCATTCCCATAGTTCGATCGCTCTTTTAATTTAGATGCTACATAACTGTATTGCCATTGTACGAAACATCGGCTGATACTGACAGCTAATTTATCAAGCAAACATTTTCTCCCATCTCAAATCGAATATTCTCTTTTCTCAAATCGATAGACTGTCACTTTCTTTTTAGCCGATCACAAATCTCTACAATAGCCGATACAGCCTTTAACACAAAAATAAAATTTTTGCAAGTCACTCGATTATGTGACTGGTAACTAACAGCTAGTGAGTGTTATTAGTTAGTGATTACTTAAAAAAAGCAACTTAAATCAGGGACTGTCAAAAAATCTCAGAGTGCATTTCTACAGTTGTAGACCTCAACCAGAGTGAAATCAGCGAGATAGCCGCACCGTAACGGTATCTAGTTTCGCCATTTTCACGCCAATATGCCAATGGAGATACTTCCCATGAATTCACAGAAACAAAAGCGTCAGCGCGCAGTTATTTTAACATCTCAAGGTTTTGATAACGTCCCAGCAGCAAAAGCTGAGGCCGAAAGTTACGAAAATTCGCACTCAGATTATACTTTCGAAGTCTTGAGCGATCGCACAAGCTCAGATCCAGATACTTTAACTAAGGTAGCAGTCAAGCAAATCCTCGATCGGGTAGGGGCGATAGTTGTAGAGATTGCAGGGCAGGTGCAATTCATGACTCAACGTGCAGAAGAACTTTTGAGCCAGTATTTTTTACCCCATATCCCATATTCATTACCAGAATCCTTACAACATTGGTTCAAAAATCAGATTTCGCGACTTACGTTCAACAGCAATGTTCCATCTCGCTGTTTACCCTTGCACATTCAACAAGCAGGAAGACAGTTGATCGTCCGTCTGATTCCCGATCGCATAAAAGAGCAATATGTCTTGCTATTGGAGGAAGAAGAACTGCAATCTTTCTCTATTTCTGCTCTGGAATTGCTAGGACTCACCAAACGCGAGGCGGAGGTTTTATTCTGGATTGCCAAAGATAAAAGCAATGCAGCAATCGCTAAAGCGATCGGTTGCAGTGAAGGAACAGTGCGAAAACATCTAGAGCATCTTTACGGGAAACTAAGCGTACAAACCCGGACGGCTGCTGTGATGGTTGCTCTGGAAAAATTGGGGTTATTAAAAGCAGAATTTGTTGCAATATCTTCATAATCCTCTACGCGGATCGTCGTATTGCCCTCAAAATAAATTTGGATGATTATGAGATCAAAAGCAGTTATTTAGCTTCAGCATATAGCTAAAAACTACTTCCATTCAACTCAATAACAAGGAAACAAACTATGTCTTCTACCACAGAAATTGCTGCATCGACTTCCAAGCTAGAGCTTCCCACAATTCAGGAAAGCCAAGAGGCTAACCTTGAAGAGGTGCGTCAACTAGGCGCGCCTCAAGATGGAGCTTCGCCCGCAATATTGTTTGGTAATGGCTACGCTTATCGCCATGACTGGGGGGTCAAGAAAGGAGAGCACATCTTGCCTCTCAATTGGGGCTTAATCACACCCAACTCTCTCGTCTTCGTTGCGATTGGCGAAGGTGTTTCCCCAAATACCACGGCTGGAAAGAAGATCGGTGAGGCTCGATATACTCTTCATAACGTTTCCCCACAAAATGGTGTAGTCAAGATTTGGGTCAACATCGAATGGGAATTCAGCCTAATTCGGCTCTATGCTGACTATTTCGTATTCAACCCTTAGAATCGCGGATTAAATACAGGGCTGTTTCCTCACAAGTCACAGCCTTGTAAATTCAATAAATCTATTTTCCAACTAAACACATTATTCAACACTGAATCAGAGGAATTTTATGTCTGAACAAGCTAGTTTTTCCATTCCCGAAAATGCCCAAGCAGATGAAACGACAGGGCGTTACATTATTACTTTCCGCGAAGATGCAGTGACAGAAGGATTAGATATTCTGAGCGATCGAGCTGGCATCATGGGGCTGGCAAATGCTGCGGATTTCCCGGAGTCAGCTCTAGACTTGAGCCAACTCGAATCCACTGGGGGAGCAGTGTTTCCCACTCTCGGCGTGGCTGTCGTCTCCTTAGAGGAAGCGGCTGTTAGCAGCATCATGACATCAGCAGCAGAGAATTCCGCTATTTTGGCGATCGAACCAGAGCGCATTTTTTATGCCATTGACAATGGGTTGTCGGCAGACTACCTGGAGGGCTATCGCGATGCGGCGAATCACTTGTACAAAAAAACTACTAATACAACAGACTTAGCAGGAGTCGATCCTCAAAAATGTTTTGCTGATGATATCCAGTCTACTTGGGGTTTAAAGGCAACGAAGGCGATCGACTCTAAGTGGACTGGTAATGGCATGAAAGTTGCTGTGCTGGATACGGGGATGGATTTATTGCATCCGGACTTCGCAGGTCGATCGATCGTATCGCAGTCCTTCGTGCCCGGGGAGGAGGTACAAGATGAGAACAGTCATGGCACGCACTGCATTGGCACAGCGTGCGGATTCAAGGATCTCAACAGTCGCAGGTACGGGATTGCTTACGAATCGACGATTTATGTGGGTAAAGTGCTGAGCAATGCCGGTAGTGGCAATGGTGCCTGGATTCTCGCGGGGATGGAATGGGCGATCGCCAACGGGTGTCAAGTCATCTCGATGTCCCTCGGAAACACCGTTCCCACACCGTCTCCTGCCTACGAAACTGTCGGCCGTCGGGCACTCCAAAATCGGTGTCTGATCGTGGCAGCCGCCGGCAACCACGGGCCTGGAACCGTGGGACAACCAGCCAATAGCCCGTCGATTATGGCTGTTGCAGCCCTCGATAGCTGTCTCAAAGTGCCTGACTTCTCGTGTCCCTCTGGCGCATCTCCCGGGGCTAAAGTTGATATCGCCGCTCCAGGAGTGAAAGTATACTCATCAGTGCCTATGAATAAAGGACGTTATGCTGCTTTCAGTGGCACTAGCATGGCGACACCTCACATAGCGGGGCTCGCGGCATTGTATGCCCAATCGACTGGTAAACGAGGTTCTAAACTTTGGCAGTTGCTAACTTCCCATGCTATGGCGCTACCATTACCAAACAATCGAGTTGGAAGTGGGTTGCTGCAAGCTCCGTAATCACCGCTGGTGATCGCCCTTAGGTAGCAGTTCCTGTGGGTAGAAGGTGGTGAAAGTGCGATCGCAAACCTCCTTCTACAAACACAATTCACTCTCATTTAACGATACAGTAGGGACAATAGCTCAAGAGATTTAGCCCAAAGGAGGCTGAATATGTCTGATGAACAAGTAGAGCGCATCATAGTGACTGTTGACGACCAAAACTTATCGGTAATTCAATCTGTTGTCACTGCCTTAGAGTCGGCGGGAATGAAAGTCGATGGGGTGCTACCTGTGACTGGCATCATTACTGGAGAAGTTTCTCAGTCGAAACTAGAAGGACTAAAGAGTGTAACGGGCGTTTCTAGTGTCGAGATCGATGGAGAAATGCAGGCAATTTAAACCAATCATTTAGGGATTAGTAAATCCATTTTTGCTAATCCCAAATACCGCACACCTTCGGGAGTCACGTCAAACCGGCAAGGCAAAACTTCCACACCTTCACTCATAGCCTGTCTGAACAATTGTCCGTAAAGGCGATCGGCACTATCCCCCGGAGCAAAATCAGTACAATCTCCGCGATTAATAAAATACAGCATTACAGCCCTCGAACCCTGCCGCACCACCTCGATCAATTCTCTCAAATGTTTCTGCCCTCTCTCTGTTACTGTATCGGGAAATAGAGCTAATGTATCTTTTACCCAAGTTGTATTTTTCACTTCCAGAAAAATCGGTTTTTCCTCACCAGTTAGCCAAAAATCAACTCGACTTTTTTTATCATTCCCGTAAACAACTTCCGGCTGAATTAAACTGTAATTGCCCAACTCGGGAAACAATCGCAATGCCAAAGCTAATTTAACTACTCGATTTGGCAGCCCAGTATTAACCCCCACCCAAGTTGGCACAGTGTCGCAAACCTTAATTAATTCCCAAGTATAAGCCAATTTGCGTTTGGGATTGTCGCTCAGAGATACTAGCACTGGATTGCCGGGAATCAAAACACCAGTCATCGGGCCAGTATTCGGACAGTGCGCGGTGATTATTTCTCCCGAATCTAGTTCTATTTCGGCAAAAAATCGCTTGTAACGTTTGATGAGAATTCCGGGTAAAAGAGGAGGATATTTGTAAATTAAGCCACTCATTCGATTTTAGATTTTAGATTTTAGATTTTAGATTTTAGATTTT
>JARCMA010000479.1 GCA_030248405.1 Microcoleus sp. MP8IB2.171 | reverse complement strand
CTTTAAAGTCTGAAATACATTACCACTTAAAGTGACATCACTCACCGGTTCGGCCAATTTGCCGTCGCGAATCATGAAGCCTTCCGCCGCCGCAAAGGTAAACATTTCGCCGTTGGTTTGTCCTCCCAACATCCGCACTGCATACACTCCTTCGTCAATGTCGGCAACCATTTCGTCAAAAGAATGTGCGCCAGATTCGATCGCCGTATTAGTCATCCGCACCAACGGCATAAAAGTAGCGCTCAGAGCCCGGGCATTTCCCGTCGGAGCTTCGCCCATTTTGCCCGCAGTCTCGCGATTGTGCATCCTCGCTGCTAAAACTCCATTTTTGATTAAATGCTTGCACTGAGCGGGCACACCTTCGTCGTCATATTTGAGAGTTCCCGGCAATCCCGGCAGAGTTGCATCGTCAATTACATTCAATTGTTCGATCGCCACAGGCTTACCCAAAGTCAACAATTCCTGCATTTTCGGGTTTTCGTAAATGCCGTCTGCTTCCGACAAATGACCGAAAGCTTCGTGAATAAACACCCCCGACAAATAAGGGTCTAAAATCACCGGATACTGACCGCCTTTCACCGATTTTGCCTCTAGTTGGCTGACAGCTCGAACGGCCGCACTCTTAACACGATCTTCAATATTTGTCAAGACATCGTAATCCGATCGCGAATGAATCGACTCAAACCCTTGGCGGACAACACCGCCGTCGCCACGGGCGATCGCCCCGAAACGCCCCGTCACGTCCAAGCGCTCTTGAGCGATCGAAGTGCCTTGAGAATTCACAAAATAAGTAATCCCAAATCTGTCGCTGTAACCTGCCATTGTCGTCTGAATTCGCGGGTCATAATCTAACAGCAACTGGTTGTAAGATTCGAGCAACTTGCGCTTTTCTGCTAGATTAATCGATCGCGGATCGCGGCCCAATTCCACCGCTACATAATCTTGAATCGGGGTGACATCTGCTAGTACAGTTTTTTCGCTACCAACTAAACGAGACTGCACGACAGCTTCTTCAATCCGAGCTTTTAACTCAGCTAAACCGTTAAAAGTTACAAAACTCCAGCCGCCTTTATGACAGGCGCGGATGCCGCCGGCGAGACTGAAACTGCGGTTGACGGCATCTAACTGAGGGCCGCGAAAACTAATCGCTGTTGACTCGCTTTTTTCGAGGCGAACTTCTAGATAATCTACTCGATCGCGATAAGGTGCGATCGCTTCCATCAACTGTTCTTGCATCAAATTGCCCCTATGAAGATTTACGCCCAGCGCTGACAAAAATTATTGCTAACCTTATTTTAACCAATAAATCCCATCTTTCGGGTGCGCGAGTCCGAACGGGGAGAAGGGGAGAACGGGAACGGGAGAGGGCATTGAAAGATCAAACTCACATCATGTACGGGACGATCGAGAACCTGTAGGGGCGGGTTCACCAATAGCTTTAAATTGTGCAGACAGGTTAAATAAACCCGCCCCCCACCCAGCGCGAGATCCTTTGATTGGCTGGCGTGCAAGATCTCAGATCAAGTTAAATCCACAATAGCCTAGAACACCAAAAACTCGCGCAGGCTTGCCAAAAGCCCGGTATGCCGGAAATTTTGCATCTGCCTAGAAAAATCGAATTAAAATAAATCTATCTAAAGACTGAAAAATGTAGCTTAAGTACCGCCAAATGGAATACTTTAAGATTAAAAAATTTCAAATTTCACCTTATTTAGCAGCAATTGCCACATCACTAGCAATTTTGGTGGGAGTTGGCATTTTAGACCGATCGGAACAACAGCGATTTTTGCAGTATAACCGCGCTAGCACGCTCGATCGGCTCAGCACAGTCCGTTCTAAGCTGGAAAGCTCTTTGAATTCCCGGCTGTTTTTGATGCGCGGTTTGGTGGCTTACGTTTCCAACAACCCAAACATCACCGAAGCTGAGTTTGCAGCGATGGCGAGAATTCTAATGGCACAGCAAAGGGGAATTCGCAGCCTAGGTTTAGTTAAAGGCACAACCATTGCTTATATGTATCCGCTTCAAGGCAATGAACAGGCGATCGGGGTTGAGTTGACAACGGTACCCCAACAACGCCAAATGGTCGAAGAGGCGATCGCCACTAGAAAAACTGTGCTTGCCGGGCCAGTGAAATTATTGGCGGGGAATTTGGGGTTCATCGGTCGAGCGCCCATTTTTATCACACCCCCAGGCACAGAACCCGAAACAGGGTTTTTTTGGGGCTTGATAGGGGTTCTCATCGACCAACAGGATCTCTTGCAGGAAGCGGGACTCAACGACCCCTCAGCCAACCTGCAATACGCTGTGCGGGGCAAAGATGCGAAGGGAGCGATCGGGGACGTGTTTTTCGGCGACAAGTCGATTTTTCAGAAAAGTCCCGTGGTTCTGGAAATCACTTTGCCCAACGGTTCCTGGCAGTTGGCAGCAATTCCGGCGGGAGGATGGCCAAAGAATTCGCCGCTGCGAGGGTGGTTGCTGTTTGGCGGCGGCTTGCTGGCTGTTTTCAGCGGGGCGGTGGCCTTTAGCTGGGTGTACGGGCCTGCGAAATTGCGCGCGAATGAAGCTAAGTACCGGCAATTGGTGGAGAATGCTAACAGCATTATTGTGCAGTTAGATAGCGAAGGTAAGATTACTTTTTTTAATGAGTTTGCGGAAACTTTTTTTGGGTATTCAGAAGCAGAAATAATTGGCAAAAGTGCGATCGGCACAATTATACCGAAAACAGATTTATTTGAAAGTGACCTCGCGACAAAGATTCGAGACTGTTTGGCACAGCCAGAAAAATACTTCCAAAACGAAAATGAAAATATCCGCAGCAATGGGGAAAGGGTGTGGATAGCGTGGACAAATAAACCTTTACTAGATGCGAAGGGAAATTTGGCAGGACTGCTTTGTATCGGGACGGATATTAGCGATCGCAAACAAGCTGAAATCGCCCTGCAAGCTTCTGAATCGGAACTTCGAGCTTTGTTCGCTGCCATGAACGACGTAATTTTCGAGGTTGATATTGAGGGACGATGCCTGAAAATTGCCCCGACAAATCCCCAATTATTGCACAAACCACCGGCTGAATTGATCGGTAAAAAAATCAGGGAATTATTCGATCCAGAAATGGCAGAAATTTTTCAGGAGCAAATTCGCACCGCCATTGCTACAAATCAAACCTGTACTTTTGAATATCACCTGGAAATTAGCAGCGTACAAAAGTGGTTTGCCGCTACCATTTCGCCAATGAAAGAAAAAACGGCTCTGTGGGTGGCTCGCGACATTACAGAGCGCAAGCAAGCTGAAAGTTGGTTGACCGGTCAAAAACAAATTTTAGAAATGATTGCTAAGGGCGCAACTCTTGGCGATACTTTAAATACTTTAGTTCAAATTATCGAGCAGCAATCTAGAGAGATCATCGGTTCGATATTGCTTCTCGCTCCAGATGGCGAACATTTACTACACGGAGCCGCGCCCAGTTTGCCCGACAGTTACAATGCTGCTATTCATGGCAGAGCCATCGGCCCGGATGTCGGTTCCTGCGGCACTGCTGCCTTTACCCGCCAACAGGTGATCGTTACAGATATTGCCAGCGATCCTTTGTGGGAAAATTATCGAGATTTAGCCTTGAGTTTTGGACTGAGAGCTTGCTTGTCTACTCCTATTTTCTCATCTCAGGGTCAAGTTTTGGGAACTTTTGGAATGTATTATTCCCAACCGTGCCACCCCCCAATTTTTGATCTGCAATTAATAGAAGCAGCGATGAATTTAGCAGGAATTGCGATCGAAAGCAAACAGGCAGAAGAAAGTCTCAAACAGCTCAATCAAGAACTAGAAAATAGAGTCAAACAGAGAACTGCTCAATTGATGAAAACAGAAGAACGCTGGCAGTTAGCACTCAAAGGCAACAATGACGGAATTTGGGACTGGAACTTGCAAACAGAGGAACTTTTTGTGTCCGAGCGCTTTAAGGAAATCACTGGTTACGAAGATAGTGACATTAGCGATTACAATAACAAATGGAAGGCGAGTTTACATCCAGATGATTTAGCGATTTCTCAGCAACTCCTTCAAGAACACTTGGAGAGAAAAACGCCGCATTACATCACCGAATACCGCTTGTGGTGCTACAACAGCGCCTACAAATGGATATTGAGTCGGGGACAAGCTTTGTGGGACGCATCTGGAAAAGCAGTCCGCATGGTTGGTTCAATTACTGACATTACGGAGCGCAAACAAGCAGAGGAAGCACTGCGGGAAAGCGAGGCAAGATTCCAAAAGCTGTCGGGTAATGTGCCGGGAGTAATTTATCAATTTGTATTGCGTACAGATGGCTCTTTCAGTTTTCCTTACATAAGTGCTGCTTGCCGAGAACTTTTTGAATTAGAACCAGAAGATGTTCTGAAAAATGCGGCTTTGCTAACAGATTTAATTCATCCCGATGACCGCCAAAATCATGACGAATCCGTTGCTATTTCAGCGCAAACTTTGCAGCCTTGGCACTGGGAAGGACGGTTCGTGCTACCTTCCGGCAAAATTCGCTGGTTTCAGATAATTTCTCGTCCTGAAGCTAAAGAAAACGGCGATATTCTTTGGGACGGCATCACCGTTGATGTTACCGATCGCAAACAAGCTGAATTAGCTTTGCAAGAAAGTCAGCAGTTTATTCAAAAAGTAGCCGATGCTACTCCCGGTATTTTGTATCTCTACGATTTGGAAGAACAGCGAAATATCTACGCTAATACTTCAATGCTCGCGCTTTTGGGCTATACCCTCGACGACATTACAGCGATGGATTCGTCACTGATGCCTCAGTTAATACACCCGGAAGATTTGCCTAAAATCGTGACACATCACGCCAGCTTTTCAGGAATTGAAGATGGCGAAACTAGGGAAATTGAGTACCGGGTGCGGGCAGCAGACGGTCAATTGTTGTGGCTGCAAAGTCGGGATACTATTTTTAGCAGGAATGCTGACGGTCAGGTTAAGGTAATAATTGGAGTTTCCCAGGATATTACGACTCGCAAGCAAGCAGAGGAAGCACTGCGACAAAGCGAGGCGCGAGAAAGAGAAAAAGCTCGAGATTTAGAGTCAGCGCTGCTGGAATTGCGCTCTACTCAAACTCAGCTCATTCAAACTGAAAAAATGTCTTCTTTGGGGCAATTAGTGGCCGGCATCGCTCACGAGATTAATAATCCCGTTAACTTCATTTACGCTAATATTGATTATCTCAACCAGTATACAAAACAGTTGCTCGATCTGGTGACTCTTTACGAGCATGAGTATCCCGAACCTAATTCAAAAATTGTCGATCGCATTCAAGAGATTGATTTGGACTTCATGGCAGAGGATTTAAGAAAACTTGTGGGTTCAATGCAGGTAGGAACCGATCGCATCCGGCAAATTGTGTTGTCCCTCAGAAATTTCTCGCGGCTGGACGAATCGGCAATGAAGCCGGTCGATATTCACGCGGGAATTGAGAGCACTTTGTTAATTTTGCAGCACCGCTTGAAGAGTCGGGATAGCCGCTCGGAAATTGAAGTAATTAAGGAGTTTGGAAAACTGCCACTGGTGGAGTGCTATGCGAGCCAACTGAATCAGGTGTTTATGAATATTATTGCTAATGGAATTGATGCTATTGAAGAACGATATCAAAAGTTGTCGGTTCCACAATCAGAGACAAATCCCGGGCGGATTGCTATTTGCACTGGTGTAACGTCCCAAAACACTGTTAGGGTCGAAATTTCGGACAACGGTACGGGCATTCCGGAGGGGATAGTTGATCGAATTTTTAACCCGTTTTTTACTACGAAAGCTGTGGGGAAAGGTACGGGGTTGGGAATGTCTATCGCGCACTCGATTGTGGTGGAAAAGCACAAGGGCAAGATTGACTGTATTTCGTCCATAGGATGCGGAACGACTTTTAAGATTGAGATTCCGATCGACAAAGTGCATAAATAGTAGGGTGCGTCACTCGATTTTAGATTTTAGATTTTAGATTTTAGAATTTACTCCACAGTGGTAGAGTGCGGAGCGTCGATTTTAGATTTTCAGGCGCGGGCGTGGAGTCATAAGCTGACGCACCCTACAAGTATTAGCAGTTCTTGGTTTTCAGGCGTGGCGCTTGGAGTCATAAGCTGACGCACCCTACAAGTTAACGACTAAGATAGATTGAAGCTGCTAAGGTAGCGGTGCTGCATCAAACCTTTAATTGTATAAAAATTGACATGATGGGATTAATCCTGGAAGCGCTGCAAGCAATGGGACACAATGTCCGGTGGATGTCTTGGAATTTGTTTTTGGCTTTAGTACCGCTGGGCCTGAGTTTTTGGCTGTTCCGCAAACCTCGATCGCGCTGGCTGCTGTGGGGTACGGGCATTCTCCTGGGCGCTACTTTTTTGTCCAGTACGCGCCCTGTTTTTGCCTATCTGAAGCACATAGTGCAAGATGTGGGCAAAACTTACGTTTTGGGGGCGATCGCGATTACACTGGCACTGATGGCTGTAGACATCTGGGTACTGCGGCAGCGCGGAGTTCGCTCTCTCCGGTGGTGGGTCGGCTTTTTCTGGTTTATCGCATTTTTACCCAATGCGCCCTACGTTTTAACTGATATCATTCACCTGATTCGCCAGATTAAAGAGGGATACTCGGTGTGGATTGTGACTCTAGCTTTGATCCCGCAGTATCTGACGTTTATGCTGGCAGGGTTTGGGGCTTACGTGCTGTCGGTGATGAATTTGGGTTACTATTTGAAGCAACAGGGTTTGAGTAGATTTATCCTGGCAACGGAGATAACTATACACGCACTTTCGGCGATCGGCATTTATTTAGGGCGATTTATCCGCTTCAACACTTGGGACATTCTGACTAACCCCGATGCGCTAGTTAACACAGTAATGAACGATTTAATTGGCAAGCGTCCGTTTTTAGTAATGGCTGTAACTTTTGTAGTAATTGCTGTTTTGTATTGGCTAATGAAACAAGTAATTTTAGGAATTAGCCAGCGATTTTACAGCAGCAAATTGCAGTCGGACTTGGCCGGCGATAGCGCAACTTCTTCGAGCTAGAGCGATTTGAGATTTGAGATTAAAGAATTGATTCAACAGAGGAATCTAAGAGCTTGAACTAAGTTCCTAAATTTTTTCTGTCCACCAGTTAACTCGGAAAACAAGTTTCCGTCTGTGGGAGAGAAAAAATTTTTAGCTAAAGTCCGAAATAAATTACTGCTGCCGCTTGTCACCAGACTTGATATGTTAGAACAGTCAAAGTAGTTTTGTAAACAGCAAAGATGAATCGATTTGACCGTCAGTTGTGGCAGAGATTTATTGCGATCGCTCAACCTTACTTTTATCCTTTAGAGCCTGGAGGTGGCAGAATCTTTTTAGGATTAGTAGCGCTGTTGTTGATATTTCTCTTCGCTGCGATGTTTGTGCTCGTCAGCGCTGTATGTTTGGGTACTCAAGTCTTATTTCCAGAATTTGTCAATAGTATTGCTGCAGGCTTAGTTACTTTGTTGAAAGGAATTATTAATTCGCCCGCAATTGCGATCGTGGCTTTAATGTTAATTCTTCCTTTCAGCGCTTTTGTCTTTTTCAAAGGCAGATTAATCCCGCAGTGGCAATCGTGGGCATTATTGGCTTTATTGCTGTTATTTTCCCTATCCGTCAGCGGTCTGAATGTCATAATTAGCTACGTCAGTAACTTTTTTGATACAGCACTGGCAAAGAAAGACCAGCTCAATTATTGGAAGTATCTTTTTGTCTATGCGAGCGTTTTTGTCGTAGGCACTCCCATTGTGGTAATTTACCGCTATACCCAAGATAAATTGGGTCTCTACTGGCGGGAGTGGATGACTAATAAGTTCCTCGATAAGTATTTCCAGAATCGGGCTTATTACGAAATAAATTCACACAAGGAAATTGACAATCCAGACCAGCGAATTTCCGAAGATGTCCGCTCTTTTACCCGGACAAGTTTGTCATTTATGCTGATCATCCTGGGTTCAATAGTTGATATTATATCTTTTACTGGTATCCTGTGGTCTATCTCAAAAGAACTTTCGATTTTTCTGATTATCTATGCTATGGTGGGCACGACCGCTACTCTAGTTTTTGGTCAAAAATTAGTACCTCTGAATTTCGAGCAACTTAAAAAAGAAGCAAATTTTCGTTACGGACTGGTTCACATTCGCGACAACGCCGAATCTATTGCTTTTTATGGAGGGGAGGAGCAAGAATCATTTCAAATAAAGCAGCGATTTGTGGAAGCAGTCCGCAATTTTAATTTGCTAATTGGTTGGCAGCGGAATCTGGATTATTTTACAACTGGATACGGATATGCTGTTGTGATTATTCCGGCTTTGTTTCTGGCTCCAACTTATTTTGCTGATCAAAGTGGTACAATCGAGTTTGGAGATATCAGTCAAGCTGGTTTTGCTTTCAGTCAGGTTTTGCGAGCTTTTTCTGTGATCGTAACTCAGATTGAGCCTCTGAGTTCTTTTGCCGCTAGTATCAATCGTTTGACTGTATTTACAGATACTCTGGAAGCGGAAAAAGCGGTATCTCGTGCAGGAGGAACTGCTATAGATGTAGTAGTTGATTCTCAGTTGACACTGGAACACGTTACTTTAGATACTCCGAAAAATCAAAAGACTTTGATTAGGGATTTGTCGGTAGCAGTGCAGCCCGGTGAAGGACTGTTAATTGTCGGTCAAAGCGGCGCTGGGAAGAGTTCTTTGCTGCGAGCAATTGCGGGTTTGTGGGACGCGGGAACGGGGCGTTTGGCGCGGCCGGAATTGGGGGAAATGCTGTTTTTGCCACAGCGTCCTTATATGATTTTGGGTAGTTTGCGATCGCAACTTTTGTATCCCAATACCAGCAGCGAGGTTGATGAGGAAAAATTGCGCCGCGTTTTGGCATCAGTAAATTTAGCAGATTTGCCAGACAGATTGGGCGGTTTTGATGCGGATTTAGATTGGGGTGAGATTTTGTCGCTGGGAGAACAGCAACGTTTAGCTTTTGCTAGATTGTTATTGACGGAACCTAGATACGCTATTTTGGATGAGGCGACAAGTGCTTTGGATTTGAAGAACGAGCAACATTTATACGAGCAGTTGCAAGCCACTAAAACTACGTTTGTGAGTGTCGGCCACCGATTGAGTTTAGTGAAATATCACCAGCAGGTTTTGGAACTTGTGGGCGATGGGAGTTGGCGGCTGCTTTCGGCCCAAGAATACCGCGCTAGTGCGACAATTTTTGGCTGATACAGCGCTGCTTTCAAAAATTGTAAATTTACCTGGTTTTTGGTTCGTGGTGGGTTGTGGTGCGGTTGGAGCTTTATGGTTTGGTGCTATAAATTAATCGCCGCGCCTCGACTCTACAATAGGTTTTACGGGTAGGCAGACAGCAACAATTTATGGTAATAAACTCCCCGTTCCTCATACCATCTTAGATTAAAGAATTGAATAATTGAATAATTGAATAATTGAATAATTGAATAATTGAATAATTGAATAATTGAATAATTGAATAATTGAATAATTGGGAATGACTGATTGTGTATGGGTTTGGATCACGGGCTTAGAGTTGCATTTTTTTAAACTGGTATCACAATCAATAATTGGGTATAAATATCTAAAAATGCCCAAACAACAAAAAGCAAGCTGAACTTTGGCAGATTCGATTCAATTGCTCTCCCGCGAGAACTCACACAATATAATAGAAGATAGATTTTTAGTATAGGCGAGATTCCTACCTTGACTACTCCGATTCCTCAAAACTTTGTGCAAACGATCGCCAAACAGCGCGGTGTCACAGATGCCGAGTTAGAAACTGTGTTTATGGCTCTCGACGGTCAATCTACGGCGACGATTGCAACCAAGCTTGGCATTAGCGACATCGCCGTTCGCAAAAGACTCGGCGAAGTTTACAAAAAGTTTCAGATTGGGGGGAACGGCCCTGGAAAGCTTTCGGAATTGAGGCATCAGTTGCTGTTTTCATACCACACCGATCACGGAACGAGCGATTTTAGTCGAGGTAAAGGCTCTCTATTGAAGATGGCGATTGGCCACCGACAGGAAGATTGGGGCCAAGCACCGGATGTTTCGGTTTTTTACGGACGGACTGAAGAATTAACTACTTTAAAGGAGTGGATTGTATCAGATAATTGTCGCCTGGTAGCGCTGCTGGGTTTGGCTGGTAGCGGCAAAACAACTCTGTCGGTGCAGTTGGCAAAACAGGTACAGAATGAGTTTGATTTTGTGATTTGGCGATCGCTGCGATCGACACCAGCACCATCCGACTTCCTAGGAAGCTTAATTCAACTTTTTTCTAACCAACAAAAACCCGATGTGCCGTTAGCGGAGCCCGCCCCTACGGGGGCTACGCCAACGAAGAGGATCGACCTCAACAGCAAAATTTCGCGATTGGTCGAGTATCTGCGGAAACACCGCTGTCTGGTAATTTTAGACGATTTTGAAGCGGTTCTCAGACCAGAAGAATTAGCGGGACACTACCGCGAAGGCTGCGAAGGATATCGAGATTTAATTGTGCGGCTGTGTGAGGTCAATCACAATAGCTGTTTAGTGCTAGTTAGTTCGGAAGAACCTACGGAACTGGCTTTGCTGGCGGGAGAAAAAGTGCGGTCTTTAAAACCTGCTATTTCCGAGGAAATAGCGCGGGAAATTTTCCAAGAAAAAGGTTTGTCGCCTCAAGATCAAGAGTTGGAAATCTTGTTATCCCGGTACGGAGGCAATCTGTTAGCATTAAAGATTGTAGCGACAACAATTAACGAGTTTTTCGAGGGAAATATTTTAAAGCTTTTGGAAGCAACGGCTTTATTTATTGAAGAACATATCAGCAATTTGCTGGCGCAGCAGTTCGATCGAATGTCGAGTTCCGAACAAGATATTGCCTACTGGATTGCTATTGCTCAAAGCCAGATTTCCCTGGCAACTTTACGAGAGCAGATGTTTGCCAATTCATCGCTTTCAGATTTGCTAAAAAATCTCGATTCTTTGGGTCGTCGCTCGCTGATTGACAAAAGTAGTGAGGGTGGGGAAACTGTTTTTATGCTTCAGCCTTTGATCGTGCAATATGTGACAGACCGATTAGTCGAGCAGATTCGAGCGGAGGTTTTGGAGACGGTTAAGACCCAAGGAATAGAAAGAATGAGACTGTTTAAAACTCACAAATTGAGAATCAACATTGCTAAACGGAAAGGGGATAAAGGCGAACCAAGTAGCTCTATTTTAGCATTAGTAAAAAATCGGTTGCAAGTGTTGTTTGTGAAGACGACAGGCTCTGAAGAACTGCTAAATATCTTGAAGAAAATTGCCTCTGATCTGGAGGATAAATCGATTCTTGAGGTGGGATATGCTAGGGAGAATCTGGCGCAGATTATTTCAGAAATTCAGCGATAAGAAAAAAGCGATCGCCCTTTGACAAAAGCGATCGCCCAATTTTCAACACAAACAGAGTTCGATAAAATTATTTGACAATGCCCAAAACCGATGCAGATTCAGACCCTGTAATTTTGCCCAAAGCCGGCGCTTTTTGAGCTTGAGCAATTTTGGGAACCAAAAGTTGATTCGCATAAATCCGAGGATTTTCTTGAGCAATTTGGATGTAAGATTGGCGGACTTCTGCGTTGACTGCGACAGTCTTGGCATCGTAGACTTGCATCGCCATGTTGGGATAAAAACCAATGCCGACAATCGGTATCAAAAAGCAAAATGCGATCGCCACTTCCCGAGGTTTAGCATCAATAAACTGTGCATCACCAGGCAAAACGCAACTATTACCAAAACAAACCGCTTCATCCAGATTGTTTCTCTGATTCTGCAAATTTAGATCCTCAAGGTCGCAAGCCG
>JARCMA010000478.1 GCA_030248405.1 Microcoleus sp. MP8IB2.171 | reverse complement strand
TGGCGATTTGTGGATAATTTTTGATTCGCCGATCGCCGATGATTTTCTCGAAGTATCTGATATCATTGTAAGTACCTATTCTGATTGTAGATAAATCTCTTGATGGTAGGTGTTTAAGACAGAAAAAAATCTGTCTATTTAAGTTTTAAAGACGATCGCCCTTTAGTTTTCGAGGCCAGGGGGCGATCGCTCTTTACATATACAATTATACGACGCAATTGCATCAACTGTCAAGCATGGGTTTAGTCAGGCTAAAAATTCGGGAACTAGCGGCGGAGAAGGGCTGGACGCTTAAGGAAGTATCCGATCGCTCTGGGGTAATTTATAGCACTGTCAGAAGCTATGCTCGTCGTCCTGAAATGGCAATGGTTGACTTTACTTGCCTGCGGAAGTTAGCTCGCACTTTTGATGTGATGATTGAGGATTTGGTTGAGGTTTTGGAGGAATAGCCGATCGACCTTGAGTTATTCAGACCGGGGGGCGATCGCTTTCTTACCTGCAATCATAAAACGCATTTGCATTATTTGTCAAGTATGGGTTTAGTCAGAATCAAAGTTCGAGAACTGGCGGCAGAGAAAGGCTGGACATTCAAGGAAGTGTCAGAGCGTTCTGGCGTGGTTTACAGTACGATCACAACTTATGCTCGGCGATCGTCTATATCAATGGTTGATTTTACTGCTATCTACAAGTTAGCGCGGGCGTTTGACGTGATGATTGAGGATTTGGTTGAGATTATTGAGGAATAGGTCGATCGACCTTGAGTTTTCGATGCGGGGGGCGATCGCTCCTATATTAAATCCCTTTGAATCCCACTTCCATATCCATCTCTTTTGCCGGACTCACAGGAGGTTGAGGCGCGGATTCTTGCTTGCTAAAAACACCAATTTGATTGAGAACAATTCCGATTAAAATGATGCTCCCGCCAATGTATTGAGCCATTGTTGGCGTTTCCGATAAAATCAAATAGGCAGCTACAATCCCGGCGATCGGGCTAAACGAACTGGCGAGGGATACATCAGCAGCGCCCGCCGTTTTTAGTCCGGTCAACCAGCACAGTTGTCCGCCGACAACAATAATTGCACCGTAGACGAGCATCCACTGCCAGAGGAAAGGCGAGAAAACATCGATAAAGTGGGTGGGATTATATGAGATTAAAACCACAATAAAGAAAACAATCGTTCCCAGTGTTGTTCTGATCACCGAGAACAATCCTAACGGAATTTGTTTGAGCGTGACTTTACTAATAATCGTCGAAATGGCTAAGGCGATCGCCCCACCTGCTGCCATGAATTCGCCTCTGCCGATCGTCAATCCGCCCGCGTTCATCATATCCCCAGTCGGTACTTGCAACAAAATAGTCAGTGTAACACCCACAAACGAAACGATCGCCCCCGCAATCACCCAAAGATTAACGCGATCGCCCAAAATCAAAATCGACAGTGCTAAAATCAGAGGCGGCTCAATGCGTCCGATCAGCACCACATTATTGACAGCGGTTACATCCAACGCAATAAAAATTAATGATGGAGCCAATGCCCCAGACAACAACGAAACTCCCATCAGCCCCAACCAGGTTTTGCCCGGAATCGATCGCAAATTTTGCACTGTACACTGCTGGCGATAAACCAAGAATAAAACTGCTAACGCGCAGAGATTCCCCACAAATAAAACATTACAAAATGAAATCGGATTTCTGCCGTCAATAAGGTTCTGCGATCCTAAATTGGTCAGCTTGCGAGTGACAGAGTTAGAGGCTGCAAAAATTAGGATCGCCAGCAATAAATAGGTTCGTCCAGGGATGCGGCTGAGTAATTGAGACACGATTAGGTTCTCGGTGATTTTGTGAGAACTATATCATAATGTTGACTTTCTCCAAATCAAACTTTCAACCCAGACTCAAATCTTCTACTAAGAAATCAACCTCTTTTTGAGTCCAAACTATCTGACCATTGGCAGTCAGCCTAGGTACTTTAACCTTAAACTCTGGAATCCAATGAGAATAACCGCTCTTGCGAGGCAAACCCGCCATCTCCAGCATTGTCTGAACCAGATGCAGAGACACATAAGCTTCGTTATTCCAGTCAGGGGACAGTTTAGCCATGTATTAAATCTCAGCAGTCTCTGTATTATCCCTCAAAATTAGGTTTTTAGGATAAATCGAGCGCCCTCAGAGTCCTGATTAACAGCTTCAATTAACCAACATATATCAAAAAAAAATCCC
Organism: Microcoleus sp. MP8IB2.171; assembly: GCA_030248405.1. Lineage (GTDB taxonomy): Bacteria > Cyanobacteriota > Cyanobacteriia > Cyanobacteriales > Microcoleaceae > Microcoleus. Next base: position 12,299 of record JARCMA010000478.1, on the reverse strand, counting down.
CCGCCCAAAGGCAGGGGATTTAATTTAATTACCTAGAAACCAGAGTTCAGAGTTACCCGAATTTCCCGGCCGTCGAGGCAATTACAAAGGCCGCGTAAGTGAGGACGTTGCCCACAGTAAAGTGAACTAAGCCAACCAAACGACCTTGGACGATGGACAAAGCAACAGGCTTGTCTTTCCAGCGAACCAAGTTAGCCAGAGGAGTGCGCTCGTGAGCCCAAACCAAGGTTTCGATCAGTTCTTGCCAGTAACCTCTCCAAGCGATCAGGAACATGAAACCAGTTGCCCAAACCAGGTGTCCGAATAAGAACATCCAGGCCCAGACTGACAAGTTGTTAGTACCATACGGGTTGTAACCGTTGATCAACTGAGAAGAATACAGCCAGAGGTAATCGCGGAACCAGCCCATCAGGTAGGTTGAAGACTCATTGAACTGAGCCACATTTCCTTCCCAGATGCCTAGGTGCTTCCAGTGCCAGTAGAACGTTACCCAAGCTAGGGTGTTCAGCATCCAGAAAACAGACAGGTACATCGCGTCCCAAGCAGAGACATCGCAGGTACCGCCACGGCCGGGGCCGTCGCAAGGGAAAGCATAACCGAAGTCTTTTTTGTCCGGCATCAGCTTAGAACCGCGTGCATCCAGAGCGCCCTTGACCAAAATCAAGGTGGTGGTGTGCAAGCCTAGTGCGATCGCGTGGTGAACCAAGAAATCGCCAGGTCCGATCGCCAAGAACAGAGAATTAGTACCGTTGTTGATCGCGTCCAACCAGCCTGGGAGCCACACGTTAGCGTAGTTCGGCCAAGCGGTAGAAGCAATGCTGTCAGGGTTAGACAACAGCACGTCCATGCCGTACAGAGCCTTTCCGTGAGCGGCTTGAATGAACTGTGCGAACACTGGTTCAATCAAGATTTGTTTTTCGGGAGTTCCGAAAGCGACTACAACGTCGTTGTGAACGTACAGGCCGAGAGTGTGGAAGCCCAAGAACAGCGACACCCAGCTCAAGTGAGAGATAATCGCTTCTTTGTGCTGCAACACGCGATCGAGCACGTTGCCTTTATTTGCTTCAGGATCGTAGTCCCGCACCAAGAAGATAGCTCCGTGGGCGAAAGCGCCGACCATGATGAATCCAGCAATGTACTGGTGGTGCGTGTACAACGCAGCCATCGTTGTGTGATCCTGCGCTATGAAAGCGTAGGGAGGCATCGCGTACATATGCTGCGCTACCAGGGAGGTAATCACGCCTAAAGCAGCGAGGTGCCAACCCAATTGGAAGTGCAGCGAGTTGTTGTAGGTCTCGTAAATGCCTTGGTGAGGCATATTGAACGGGCCTTCAACTTTTTTGCCAAAGAAATCTTTGGCATCACACATTTCTTTGATGCTGTGACCGATACCGAAGTTAGTCCGGTACATATGACCGGCAACGATAAACAGAACTGCGATCGCCAAGTGGTGATGAGCAATGTCTGTCAACCACAGAGATTCTGTCTGAGGATGGAAGCCACCCAAGAAAGTCAGAATTGCTGTTCCTGCGCCTTCGGAAGTACCGAAGAGATGGCTCGCTGCATCTGGGTTCTCGGCGTATACGCCCCAGTTACCAGTGAAGAACGGAGCCAAACCTGCCGGGTGAGGCGGTGTAGACAGGAAGTTGTCCCAACCTACGTGCTGTCCGCGAGATTCGGGGATAGCAACGTGAACCATGTGACCTGTCCAAGCCAAAGAGCTGACACCGAACAAACCAGCCAAGTGGTGGTTGAGGCGAGATTCAGCATTCTTGAACCAAGACAAGCTCGGGCGGTACTTGGGCTGGAGGTGCAACCAACCTGCGAACAGGAAGACAGCCGCCAGTAGTAGCAAGAAGATAGCTCCTTGATACAGGTCGGCGTTTGTCCGAATCCCTTGGGTGAACCACCAGTGGTATACACCGGAGTAAGAGATGTCCACCGGGTTAGAAGCGCCCGCTTGAGTGAAAGCTTCTACTGCAGGAGCACCGAATTGAGGGTCCCAAATCGCGTGAGCGATCGGGCGGACATTTAGGGGGTCTTTAATCCACTGTTCAAAGTTACCTTGCCATGCTACGTGGAACAGGCTGCCCGAAGTCCACAAGAAAATGATTGCTAGGTGGCCGAAGTGAGAAGCAAAAATCTTTTGGTAAAGATTTTCTTCGGTCATGCCATCGTGGCTTTCAAAATCGTGCGCTGTGGCAATCCCGTACCAGATCCGCCGTGTGGTCGGGTCTTGGGCAAGGTCTTGGCTAAATTTTGGAAATTTCGTTGCCATAAGCCTTGATTAATCCTGAATCCTGAACGTTGAAGAGGTTCGGTTCCGAGGTTTGGATTCTGGGTTTGAGATTGCTCCCAAATCCTGAATCCAAAACCTAAAGGTAGTTTACCCTACCGAGATGATTCGCGCTAGGAAGAATGCCCAAGTAGTGACAATTCCTCCCAGGAGGTAGTGAGCTACACCCACTGCCCGACCCTGAATAATGCTCAGAGCGCGAGGCTGAATCGACGGAGACACTTTGAGTTTGTTATGAGCCCAAACAATGGACTCAATCAGTTCTTGCCAGTAGCCGCGGCCGCTGAACAGGAACATCAAGCTGAAAGCGAATACGAAGTGTCCAGCTAGGAACATCAGACCGTAGGCCGACAGTGCCGAACCGTAGGACTGAATTACCTGAGAAGCTTGCGCCCAGAGGAAGTCCCGCAGCCAGCCGTTAATCGTGATCGCACTTTGTGCGAAGTTGCCGCCGGTGATGTGAGAAATTGTGCCGTCTGGCGATACTGTTCCCCACACGTCCGACTGCATTTTCCAGCTAAAGTGGAAAATCACGATCGAGATGCAGTTGTACATCCAGAACAAGCCGAGGAAAACGTGATCCCAACCAGAAACTTGGCAGGTGCCGCCACGGCCAGGGCCGTCGCAAGGGAACCGGAAGCCCAAGTTACCTTTGTCAGGAACCAAGCGTGAACTGCGTGCAAACAACACGCCCTTCAAAAGAATCAGGACTGTAACGTGAATTGTGAAAGCGTGGATGTGGTGGATTAAGAAGTCCGCCGTACCCAATTCGATCGGCATCATCGCTATTTTGCCGCCGACTACTACTGCACCGCCGCCAAAAGCGTGGCTGACGATTTCCGTAGCATTAGGCGCTGTTGTTCCCGGAGCCAAGGCGTGGATGTTTTGCACCCACTGGGCAAATATCGGACGCAATTGAATACCAGTATCTGAGAACAAATCTTGAGGACGACCGAAAGCCCGCATTGTATCGTTGTGAACGTACAAACCAAAGCTGTGGAAGCCTAAGAATATGCAAACCCAGTTGAGGTGAGAGATGATTGCATCTCTGTGGCGGATTACACGATCGAGCAAGTTATTAACGTGCTGACTCGGATTGTAGTCTCGCACCATGAAAATTGCTGCGTGAGCCGCTGCTCCAACAATCAGGAATCCGCCAATCCACATGTGGTGGGTGAACAGGGATAGCTGAGTCGGGTAGTCGGTTGCGATGTACGGATACGGAGGCATCGCGTACATGTGGTGAGCCACGATGATGCTCAGAGAACCCATCCAGGCCAGGTTCCACGACAGTTGGCAGTGCCAAGACTGTGTGAAAATTTCGTACATTCCCTTGTGGCCTTCGCCAGTGAAGGGGCCTTTGTGAGCTTCCAGAACTTCTTTGAAGCTGTGGCCAATGCCCCAGTTCGTGCGATAGAAGTGTCCGGCGACGATGAACAGCACTGCCAAAGCTAAGTGATGGTGCGCTGTATCAGTCAGCCACAGACCGCCCGTGGTGGGGTTCAGACCGCCTTTGAAGGTCAGGAAGTCTGCGTATGCGCCCCAGTTGAGGGTGAAGAAGGGGGTTAAACCTTTTGCGAAACTCGGGTAGATGTCAGCCATCAAGCCCGGTGTCAAAATCCACTCATGCGGCAGGGGGATATCAGCAACTGTTTTAATCAGCTTGCCGCCCACTGTCAGGGGTACGCCTGCATCGATCGCGTCCATGCAAGCATTGATCGGCAGAGCAACGTGAATTTGTTGTCCTGCAAAGCCCAAGCATCCGCAGCCTAGCAAACCTGCCAAGTGGTGGTTCATCATCGATTCTACGTTCTGAAACCATTCCAGTTTCGGAGCGCGGACGTGATAGTGGAACCAACCGGCAAATAGCATCAAAGCTGCCATTACCAAAGCGCCGATCGCAGTGCAATATAGCTGGTATGAGTTAGTGATGCCATTAGCGCGCCACAGTTGAAACAGACCAGAGGTGATCTGAATTCCGTGAAAGCCGCCGCCTACATCTGCATTTAAAATTTCTTGACCAAAAATCGGCCAAACCACTTGAGCGCTGGGCTTGATGGCTGTAGGATCTGTCAGCCAAGCTTCGTAGTTGGAGAATTTAGCGCCGTGGAAATATGCGCCGCTCAACCATACGAAAATTACTGCCAAGTGGCCGAAGTGAGCGCTAAAGATTTTGCGCGAAACGTCTTCTAAGTCACTTGTATGACTGTCAAAGTCGTGAGCGTTAGCGTGGAGGTTCCAAATCCAAGTGGTGGTTTTTGGCCCCTTAGCTAGAGTGCGATCGAAATGACCTGGTTTTGACCACTTCTCGAAAGAAGTTGGAACCGGATTCTTATCGACTACTACCCTAACTTTTACCTCTCGCTCTGGAGGACTAATGGTCATGAAGACTCTCCTCTCGGTAAGACAAGGAACGAGAACTGAATACTGTACCGGACACTCCCCACGCTTGATTAGGCGGGGGATTCTCGAAAAAGCCGACACTGCACTGCACTTTACTCTTTGCAGAGTTAGACGCAGGTGCATCGTCTCCCCAAGCATTTTGCTTCTGTGAAGAAGCCAGTTTCCCAGTGTCGCTAACAATGTGACTGGGTACTGCCAACTCTTCTCGGTATCTGGAGCCGCCGATCGCGTCCTTGATTCAGACTTGATAGGGCTGCTCCTTTTGAGGGAGTTTTATGAATTATAAGCTTGCTAGAGGAGTATTAATCGCTTGTTAACAATACTTAAAAAAGACTCAATTCTTGATGTAATAACGCCTTTAAATCCCACAGTCCCTCGAAAAAGTCAAGGGGTACTGCCATTAACTTTACAAAACTCAAAGATAAAGTAATTTAGGAATACTCATTTGTAGATATTATGTTGTGGAAAAAGGCGGCGGGAATTAAGAGTGGGAGAGGATGGGTTGCCCGCTGCTACCTCAATCCGGGTTCCTACGCGGCTTTGGAATTCCTGAGTGGCAATTCCCCAATACAAAATTCAGTTTTGGGCTATAGTTCCCTATGAGAAGGCTTCTAGGAGTATGGTTGCGTGATTGGCATCAATTGGCACAGAACGGTTGCGGGCAGGCTGCTGGCATTGTTCGCAGTAGCAGTATTAATTTTCGGTTTAGCAAGTTGTGGGGCGCGCGAGTCCGAATTCCCCGCATCAGGGAACAAAAGCGGCTCAGCTATCGCCCCAGCAAACAAAATCTCAGAGGTTTCTCCCCCAGAAGCCATTCAACAACTGCGTCAGGCGCTAGAAATATATCAGCCTCAAATTAGTATTTTGAATCCAAAACCTGACGAAGTGCTTCAGGATATAAATGTGTCTGTTCAGTTCCAAGTGAAGGACTTGCCCATTTTCAAAGATGCAAACTTGGGTTTGGGCCCCCATCTGCAAGTTTTATTAGACAACCAACCTTATGCAGCAGTTTACGACATCAACCAACCTTTAACGCTCTCCGACTTAGAACCCGGAACCCATACCCTGCGGGTGTTCGCGGCTCGCCCTTGGGAAGAAAGCTTTAAAAACGAAGGTGCCGCTGCTCAAACCACCTTTCACGTTTTTACCAAAACAGACGACAATAATCCCGATCGAACATTGCCCCTATTAACGTACAACAGCCCCCAAGGCAGCTACGGGGCAGAACCCATCCTGCTCGACTTTTACTTGACAAATGCCCCCCCGCACGAAGTGGCGCAACAAAATTCCCAAGATGAAATACTCGATTGGAAAATTCGAGCCACAGTCAACGGCCAAAGCTTTGCGATCGACCAGTGGCAACCTATATATCTTAAAGGATTCAAACCAGGGAAAAACTGGGTACAGCTAGAATTAATTGACGAACGGGGAAAAATTGTCAAAAACGCCTTTAATAATACAGTCAGACTGATCAATTTCCAACCGCTCGGTCAAGATCCTCTTTCTAAATTAGTGCGAGGCGAACTAACAACAGCAGAAACTCGCGCTATAGTCGATCGTAGCTACCAAGCCCCCAAGCCCACACCAACCTCCGAACCGACACCGACGCCTGCATTAGAAAAAACACCACTTGTCCAACCCTCACCAGCGGTTCCAGAAACCCCTGTTACCCAACCGAGCTTAGAGCCCACAGTCGCTCCCGAAGTTGCTCCCATTCAAGTAATAGAACCGACACCCACAGCAACCCCCCAACTCGAAGCGCCGAAAATTGTAGAACCAGTTCAAGTAATAGAACCGACACCCACAGCAACTCCACCGTTAGAAACCCCGAAAGTTGTTGCACCCGTTAAAATAATAGAACCGACCCCAACAGCATCTCCCCAAACAAAAAAACAGGAATATAAAGGATACTACAATCGGTTCCGCAACTTCTTGCATCAAGAACCCCAACCTGCTAATCCTTCAGAGCCACCAACCCTGCCAGAAATAACAGGAAAAGCTCCAGTACCAAAAGTAGTCGCTCCCGCGATACCAGAAGAGTCTCCCAATCTTGTACCGCCAACGCCACCAGTTGCCGCTGAAACTCCTAGCCAGCCAACCACCGAATTAGCAGATCCCAAAACAACTGTTTCCCAACCCGAAAATCCCCCCAAATCAGAACAAAAAGTCGAATTTGCCACCTAACAAAAACTTTCTGCATTCATCTGCGTTCATCCGCGTAAATCTGCCTACATCGGCGGTCAAAAATTAAAGGACACTAAAAAATGACCTACCTCGAAACAGCAGCCAAATTCTACAGCGACGTTGCCGAAACACCCCAACTCGGACTTTGCTGCGTCCAAAGCAGTCCCTTGCAATTGCCAGGATTAAAAATTCCCGAACAAATGCAGGAAATGAATTACGGCTGTGGCACAACCGTTCACGCCGCCGAACTTGTCGGCAATCCCTTCGTGCTTTATGTAGGCGTCGGCGGCGGCTTAGAAGCACTACAATTTGCATATTTTTCTAGACACAAAGGAGCGGTGATTGCCGTCGATCCGGTTCCAGCAATGCGAGACGCGGCTGCACGCAACCTGCAAAAGGCAGCCCAAGAAAATGATTGGTTTGATGCGAGTTTTGTGGAAATTATAGAAGGCGATGCTTTTGCGTTGCCGGTGCCGGATGCTTCTGTCGATGTTGTCGCACAAAATTGCTTGTTTAATATCTTTGAACCTGCGGATTTAGCTAAGGCATTAAAAGAGACTTATCGGGTTTTGAAACCGGGTGGCAGGTTGTTGATGAGCGATCCGATCGCAACTAGGCCAATTCCGCAGCACTTGAAAGACGATCAACGCTTGCGGGCCTTGTGTTTGTCGGGTGCTCTGACCTACGCAGAATACGTTCAACACCTTGTAGGCGTGGGTTTTGGCCAAGTAGAAGTCCGGGCGCGCCGTCCTTACCGACTGCTGGACAAACACAATTACAATTTGGATGCGGATTTGCTGTTAGAAAGCCTCGATACAGTGTCTTTTAAAGTGGACATCCCCCCGGATGGCGCTTGCATTTTCACTGGCAAGACGGCGATTTATGCGGGGTCTGAGGAGATATTTGATGACGGTGCGGGTCACGTTTTGCAGCGTGGAGTTCCGGCGGCGGTGTGCGATAAAACGGCTGGGAAGTTGGGGGGATTGATGCCGGATAAGGTGTTGATTACTGATTCGACTTGGCATTATAATGGCGGCGGTTGTTGTTAGATTTTGTGTGGTTAAGTCGATCGTAAGTGCGATCGACCAGAATACAATTAACGGTGTATTGGTTATTTGGGACAATAATTGCAGGAAAAAGCAAGCATAAAATTTAGCAGAAGCCAGAGACACCAATTGCTGAATTTGGTTGACAATAGCTTCCTAATACTATAGTATTCGATTATGACACATAAGACTATTGACTTATTTTCTGGTGCGGGTGGCTTGACTACAGGATTTCACCTGGCTGGTTTTGAATCTTTATGTGCGATCGAGGCGGATGCGAAAGCCCTAGCGACCTATAAGCACAATTACCCAAACACCAAAATTGTTCATCAGGATATACGTGAGGTCAATCCTTTGGATTTACGATTATGTTTGGGTTTGCAGAGAGAGGAACTAACAGCGTTGATAGGCGGCCCCCCATGCCAAGGATTTTCAAGAAATATTCCTGCTGACTATCGCTACCTCAGCGACTCTCGCAATCAGTTATATCGAACCTTTTTAGAATTCGTACAGGAATTTAGACCCCTTTACGTTGTTATGGAAAACGTACCTGAAATCTTAAAAGCTTATGGTGGTGTAGTTAAGAATGAAATTACACAGCAACTTGAGTCGCAAGGTTATAAAGTCACTTATGGATCACTAAACTCCGCGCATTATGGAGTACCGCAGACCAGATCGAGGGCTTTTTTCCTGGCTAGTTTAGATAAACCACTTCAATTCCCTGAACCTACACACGCTGGCGAGATTAGAAGCGATTACAGAGCTACTAAATCTTGTTACCAACTTAGTCTCCTAGAATCAAACATTTCTTCAGTCGTCACAGTTAGAGATGCGATTGGAGATTTGCCGTCATTGAACGCAGGAGAGGAATATAATGCTGAAGTTTATCCTTTTCCACCCCAAACTGCGTACCAAGCAATGATACGTAATGGAAGTACGAAACTTTTCAATCACGTTGCTCGTGCTTTGAGTCCCATTCAAATGTCAAGGGTGCGTCTTCTTAGTGAAGGGCAAGATGCTAGAGACTTGCCACCGGAATTAGCTCCTAAAAAGCACTATAGCGGTGCATATGGAAGGCTTTACTGGGATAAACCAGCAAGAACTATCACAAGGTGGGTTTTCCATCCCGGATCTGGCAGGTTTTTTCATCCAACCCAAAATCGGACAATTACAATCCGTGAAGCTGCAAGATTGCACTCTTACCCAGATAACTTTCACTTTCTGGGAACATACACTGATATGGCTTCTCAAATCGGAGAATCAGTACCCCCACTTCTAGGTAAAGCAATAGCTGCATCTATTCTCCAAGTTCACTGTCAAAAGACTCTGTACTGAGTTGATCTTGCAAAGCTGAGAGAACAGTTTGCACATATCGATCAAGTGTAATACGAGTTCGCTTAACCCTGATGTCAACTGCTTCTGGAGGAATGGTTCTAGCTCTAAAAAGTTGCTTTTGATTCTTGTACCAAACTAACTCTAGCTTACCTGCAACATTGCCTTGTAGGCCTGCTCCCGATCTTCCAGTAACTCTATCAACTGTCCAAGCCCAAGAAAAAGCATTTGGGTCAAGTGGATGAAGAGGGAATTCACAGTAAATATATTCATATCCTCTAATGTTTTTCAGCAGTATGCCTTCATAGCTATTGGTAATGCTCTGTGCTGCTTGACTCGATATAATTTTCTCATTCCAATGCTGAACAATAGCTGATCCGAGTTCAGCAGGTGAGGATTGTTCCGTCAAACCAGGAAAACCAAGTTTGGCAGCCTTTTTGATAACATCTGCTCTCTGAATGACAAACAAAAATGTATTTACAACAGTAAGACTATTCAGTTGAAGAGATTTGAGTGACCAACCAGTTGCAGTCGTGGTGTCAACAGCATCATAGAGGAGTTTGCTACGTCCTAATGCTGGATCTGATAAAGGAATATCCTTGACATAATGAAAAATTGCTTCCCAAGTATAATCCTCTATCGAGCCTATAACTGGAGATGCAATGGTAGCAATAATGGCTTGCCTCAATTTTTCAATCTCGTTTTTCGTAAGCACTCAAGAGTTCCTCTACAACTCGTAAAAATTCACCCATTGTTATGTCCAGAGCATTTGTAATGTGACTAAGAACTCTAACGGATGGACTTTTCAGTCCTCGCTCAAGCTGGCTGATATAAGTTCTGTGCAGATTTGTGACTTCTGCCAGATATTCTTGTGACCAACGTTTCTCTATGCGACGACGTTGTATTTCTAGTCCTAAAGTTTGGTCTAGTTTGCTAGGCTGCATAGAGAGAAATATTAAGGTTTTGAATACAAAAGTTCTACAGACTAAAGTATTCAATCTGGCAATATGAGCACTGAGCTCGCTCCCCTCTTGTAGCAATGGCATCTTGGCTGCCTCCAAAAGCCCAGCTTTAACCAGCTTTCTTCCCATCCTGCCAAACTTCCCGCTAAATTAAAGAAGGTAAAAATCATTCACGCCCCACCAAGGAGATGCCATGCCCCGCGTCAGAGCACCAGAATTCCCCGTAAAATACCCCTGGTTGAACACCGAGAAACCTTTATCCATTGAATCCTTAAAAGGGCGCGTCGTCCTCCTAGACTTCTGGACATACTGCTGCATCAACTGCTTGCACGTCCTCCCAGACTTAAAATACCTCGAACAAAAATATAAAGATTCCCTCACGGTTATCGGCGTTCACTCGGCTAAATTTGAAAACGAAAAAGAAGTAGAAAACATCCGCCAAGCTATCCTCCGCTACGATATTGAACATCCGGTAATTGTAGACAGCGGCATGAAAGTTTGGCAAAGCTACGCCGTTCGTGCTTGGCCGACTTTAATGGTGATCGATCCTGAAAGTTATGTCGTCGGCTTTGTTTCCGGCGAAGGCAATAGAGAAGCACTTGACCAGCTAGTTGGCAAGTTAATTGCTGAATATAAGGATAAAAATGCGATCGACTTTAAACAACTCAGTTTTAGCTTAGAAAAACAGCGCAAACCTGTATCAACTCCGCTGGCTTTTCCCGGTAAAGTGTTGGCATTTGCCATCACTACAACTGAGGCAAAACAGCTTCACCAACATGAGGCGCTGTTGGGGGAAATGACTGAGGACAATGAATCTGTAGATGAAACTGTATTGCCCGGGCCTGCTAATTCAGTTATACAAAACTTAGTCGGTTCGTGCTTATTTATTGCCGATTCCGGCCACAATAGGATTGTTGTCAGCACCCTCGAAGGTGAAGTGCTGCACGTCATCGGTAGTGGCAAACCGGGTTTAACTGATGGGGACTTTGAAGAGGCTGAGTTTTTTGCACCTCAAGGTATGGCTTTTGATGCAGAAAGTCAAATTCTATATGTTGCTGATACGGAAAATCATGCTCTCAGAAAGATTGATTTTACGACTCAACGGGTGGAAACTGTTGCTGGTACCGGCGAACAAAGTCACGAAATTTCACCCCGCAGTGGCAAGGGTTTAGAGATGCAATTGAATTCGCCTTGGGATTTAGAAAGAGTTGGCGATCGACTTTTTATCGCTATGGCGGGCTCGCACCAAATTTGGGAAATGCAGTTAGATACTGGTACGATCGGCACTTACGCGGGTACGGGCCGAGAATCGTGTGTTGACGGGAGTCTTGCAGAATCTGCTTTTTCTCAGCCTAGTGGCCTCTCTACGGATCGATCGGAGTTGTTTGTTGCCGACAGCGAAATTAGTTCGATTCGCGCTGTGGGTATCGATGAAGACCCGAAGGTGCGAACTGTCTGCGGTAGCGGTGAATTGTTTGGTTTTGGGGATAAAGATGGTCGCGCTGATGAGGTAAGGTTGCAGCATTGTTTGGGTGTTGAATACGCTCAAAATTACCTCTGGGTTGCTGATACTTACAATCACAAAATTAAGCGAATCGACCACCGGGGCGGTACGTGCAGAACAATGATTGGAGATGGTACAGCAGGTTTGGTTGATGCTAAAGGTCTCAAGGCTCGATTTTTTGAACCTTCAGGGTTGAGTGCGATCGGGCCTCACTTGTTTGTTGCTGATACGAACAATCATGTAATTCGGAGAGTTGAGTTGGATACGCTGGAAGTGACAACTTTGGATTTCCCCAATTTGTGCCCTCCCGATGTTTGTTTGCCTGATTAAGCCGATCGACTTTTTTTACTTCAGGCACGGTTCTCAATTCTCCTGATTGCCAGATTGATTGTGGTAACGTAGGGTGCTCTTCGGCGCACCTTACCACAATTTTAAAGCCAAGTAAGTTACCGCTCGTAAAAACCTGGACAAAACTACCCAAAAGTAGTCAATGTTAGACATCTACGTTGGTAATTTTAGTCCACAGTCCTAAAACTACAGGAATAAACGGCAATCCCTCTATTCCCTTCATG
>JARCMA010000477.1 GCA_030248405.1 Microcoleus sp. MP8IB2.171 | reverse complement strand
CTTAGGTCTAGACTGTAAGCCATTTTTTTCTAATTAACTCTTTTTATCGATTTTATCATGATCTTACCTCTGTCTCACATTTATTTGAAATGACTATACGTTCTAACTCAGGAATCACGTCAATCAAGACTTGTCCGTTGTCTCCCACTGCTGCTAAAATCTTGGTTTTCCATGTTTGCAGTTGGGTATCCGATTCTGATAGCAATTGACCCATTAAGTCGCGGAAGGCTTGCACAAAGGCACTGAAGGGTATGTTGCGTTGAAATTGATCGTATTTGCCTTTGATAAAATAACCGCGCTGACGGACAATGGGTTTATGAACTTCATTGACAACGGCGGTTTTCCCAATTCCCGAAAAACCTGCTACTAGCATCATTTCTGTTGCTCCCAGGCTGACTCGCTCAAAGGCAGCTAATAGTTTATCAACTTCTTTTTCTCTACCGTAGAGCTTTTCGGGGATAGTAAAGCGATCGCTAATATCTCGTTTTCCGAGTTCAAAATCTTCAATTTTGGCTGTTTTTTGTAACTGAAATAAACAAATCTCTAAATCGTGCTTGAGTCCTAATGCACTTTGATAGCGTTTTTCGGCATTTTTTGCCATCAGCTTACTGACAATTTGCGATAAAATCAAGGGGATTTCAGGATCAATTTGATGGATCGGTATCGACTGTGTAGCGAGATGACAATGCACCAATTTCATCGGATCATCCGAGATAAATGGCAACTTTCCTGTCAACAATTCATAAAAGGTCACACCCAGGGAATAAAAGTCACTACGATAGTCAATGCCTCGATTCATCCGTCCTGTTTGTTCGGGAGAGAGATAGGCTAATGTTCCTTCTAAAATATTGGGATTCTGGATTTCTTGGGTTTCTCGTGGTAGGAGGGATGCAATACTAAAGTCAATTAGTTGAATTTGTTGGGTGTCTGGATTAATGAGAATATTAGCGGGTTTAATATCTTTGTGAATGACTCGGTTTTGGTAGAGATAGTGAATAATGTCTGTTAGTTGTATCGCGACTTGGAAAAATTCTGCTAAAGGTAAAGCTTGAGATGGTTGGGTTTGATTTGTTGCTGTTTTGAGATAAGTAGATAGGGAGACTCCGCCAAAGTCCTCCATTACTAGGGCATAGCTATTGTGATATACTTCCAGGGTCAGGGGTTTGATGATGCTGGGGAGGTCGAGATTTTTGGCTATTGTGTACTGGTTGCGAAACCCGACGAGTTCGTGGAAGTTGGGGTATTCGTTCCGCAGCAGTTTGATGACGACTGGGCATTGGTCGCTGGTACGGATTGCTCGATAGACTAGGGTACGTGTACCTGTATAAAGTTGCTCTGTAATCTGATAACCTGACAAATGGGCGATCGCATCCATAACTGGTTGATCCTTTATTATAAAACAGTTAAATTAAAACCTTCTATTCCATTGTATTTTATTATTTGATAAAGATACCGATCGCAAACTCTGCATCCTCGGTAGGGACAGAATTAACTGTAATTTTTTCCCCATGTTTATCAATTATTATTTGACCGAAATCAACTTGGTCACAAGCCCCCGGATTCATCCGTGTACCTTTGAAAAAAGCTCCCCATACTGATCGCAAGCCCCGGACTCATCCGTGGGATCAATCTCAAATCTCAAATCTCAAATTTCAAATCGCATGACGTGCGATCGCTAATTCTCAACCAGTTCCTTTCCCTATTCTGCATTATTTGCGCTATGGTATTTCTAGTATGGTTGCGTAAGTTGTGATGGTATCATAAAACACTAATTGGTAATTTTTAACCGCAAATATACGCAGATAAACCAGTATATAAACTTGATAATATCTTCGTATATTTGCCTGCATCTGCGGTTGTATTATGCTTTATTCCCCGTAGTGGCCGCCGACAACCTTACCCCGAAACACAACATAATTGTAGATGTTGTAAAAAATCATAATCGGGAGCAGAACGCCCATAAACACAATCATAAATACCAGGGCGCTGGGCGAAGCTGCGGCTTGGTAAATCGTGATTTGCGAGGGAATAATGTAGGGAAAAACAATTAATCCCAAGCCGATGAAAGTAAGCAAAAAAATCAGAATAGTCCAGACAAACGGCGTGCGTTCTTCTTTGTTTACGAGACTTTTCAGCAGCAGTCCTACCAACAGCACTCCCAGCAAAGGAATCGCGGCAAAGACATAAACTAGCGGTTTCTCGAACAACCTGGATCTAGCACTTTCGTAAAAAATCGGAGTGGCGATCGTAATTAAAATCGCTCCGATTAAAGTTGTCACCGCCGCAATTTTAGCCGTGCGATAGTGATTTGTTTGCAGTTCGCCCTCCGTTTTCATAATTAGATAGGTTGAACCGATCAAAACATACCCTTGAATCAGCGTCAAAGCAACCAAGATCGATCGCCAATCCAGCCAATCCCAAGTAGTACCGATAAAGTGACCCGCTTCGTCAACCGCAATGCCTTCGAGCACCGCACCGAGGGCAAATCCTTGAGCTAAAGATGCTAAAAAACTGCCAGCCCCAAAAGCATAATTCCAAAACTTTTTCCGGTTGGAATGCTCCCGAAATTCAAAGGCGACAGCCCGAAAAATCAGGCCGAAAAGCATCATACAAATCGGTATGTACAAAGCAGTCAAAATCGTGCCGTAAGCGAGGGGAAATGCCCCAAATAAAGCGCCTCCCATTAAAACCAGCCAAGTTTCGTTAGCATCCCAAACGTTGCCCAGACTGGTCATTAAAATGCCCCTGCGTTCCTCATCGTCAGCAGTCAGAGACAAGATTCCGACTCCCAAGTCAAAACCGTCTAGCATGACGTAAAGGAGTAGAAATAGAGCCAAGACTACAAACCAAACTTGCGGGAGAAAATGCTCCAAAGCTTGCATAAAATCTCCTATTGTTGTGCTTCTACTGGACGTTGATTGGGAATGTGTTCTGCGGGTTGAGTTTCGATGGCGGGTTCATTCTCTAATCCCGGCACCGGCAGGGTTAAATTCGGCCCTTTGCGGATAATTCTGCTGCCGAAATACATCGCACAAACAAACAAAAAGCTGTAAATAACGGCAAAGAAGATGAGGGAAACTAAAACATTGCTAGCGGGGATTGCTGATACACCATCAGCAGTGCGAATTTGCCCGTATAAAACCCACGGTTGTCGGCCGACACAGCGCACTATCCAACCCGATTCTACAGCAATATATCCTAGCGGCGCAGCTAATACCCAAGCCCGCAACAGCCAAGTTTGACTGCTGATATTTTTAGCAGCAAGTTTGCCTCGCAGCCACTGAATTATACTGAATAACATCAATCCTAGAAAAAAGAATCCAATCCCGGACATGATGCGGAAAGAATAGTAGATTAAACCCACCATTCGGGGTCTATCTTCTGGTTTCCATTCTTTTAAACCGAGGACTGGTTCGGAGAGTTTTTGTTTGAACTCCAGAACGTATCCTAAGCCATTCGGCACTTTGATTTCCCAGTCATTTTTTTGGGCTTTTTCATTAGGCAAAGCTAGCAAAGTCCAATCGGCTGAACTTCCGGCTGGGGATGTTTCCCATTTAGCTTCGATTGCTGCTAATTTAGTCGGCTGATAGTGATAGACTTGTTCGGCGCTCAAATGTCCGATGAATATCTGCAAAGGTGCAACGGCGATTGCTGTGGCTATGGCAATTTTTAAAGATTTGGAAAAAAAGGCTTGGTTGCGCTTGTTAAGAATGTACCAAGCGCTAATGCCACCAATCACAAACAGGGAAGTTTCTAACGTCGCAAAAAACATATGGAGAATGCTGTTTAATGCGAAGGGGTTCATAATTGCTTGAAAGTAATCGCTGACAATAAACTTGCCATTGACCATTTCTCCGCCCGCCGGAGTTTGCAGCCAAGAGTTAGCGACTAAAATCCAGACTGTGGAAAGGTTTGCGCCGAAGGCTACCATGATTGTAGCGAAATAATGGACGATCGGGTGAACGCGATCCCAACCGAACAGCATAATTCCTAAAAAGCCTGCTTCTAGCATAAATGCCATTGAAGCTTCAAATCCCAAAATGCTGCCAAAAAAGTCACCAACAGCTTCAGAAAATGGTGCCCAATTCGTGCCAAATTGAAATTCCATCGGAATCCCGGAAGCGACACCAATCCCGAAGTTGAGGACGTAGAGTTTAGACCAAAAACGAGCGTGGTGGTAGTAGTCAGGATTGCGAGTTTTTAGCCACATTCCTTCAACAATTACCAGATAAATCCCCATTCCAGTAGTCAGAACTGGCCACAGCATATGGAATATTGCCGTTAGCGCAAATTGCATCCGCGATAACGCAACGGTGTTAGATAAGATATCCATTGTTATATCCTTGAGTCAGTTCAAGAAAGGTTAGTTTGAACAATTTCCACAATTGACACTGACAATGTAACGCAGAAATTTACATAATGTAGAATTAACAGACTTATCTTTATTAAAAATTAAGATTTGCTGTCATAAAATAGAAAACATACTCTCCATCTTTCTCTTCCATTCTCCCCTCTGCGCTCTCTGCGCCCTCTGCGGTCAATTAAAACAAAATCTCTGTATCAACCGAGTAATTCCTAGATCGCATCCCAGTTGCCCATCACCGATAAAACGCAACTGCAAACAGGATTTATCAATTACCTAACGGTGACAGTATAATTAAATTCAAAAGGTTTAAAATTAGCTCCGGTCTTTGCTGTTCCGCTCAATTCAAGTTCGTAAATACCAGCTTTGGGAAATACGATATCAGCGCCCGGAATGCCTTTGTATTTCTCCGCAGATATGGCTTTGAGAGGCGGCTGCATCAGGGGCTTATCCCCCTCTTTGTGCTGTTTTGGATAAACCGCTAATTTGCAGTTACACTGCTCTAGGGGGATAATTTGACCGCCCCTGCGAGTCAGGGCAAACCAAACTCTCGCGGTTTCTCCGGCGCGGGGATTGTGGTTTGGTTCTAGGTGAAAGGTAGCAGCAACATCGCCGGAAACTTCGACTTCGTGGGCCAAAACTGAAATTGCATTGAACTGTGGGGCTGTGGGAATTGCTGCTTCAATTAGCAATCCTAAAAAAACTAATATTCCCAAAATTTTATTTTTGTTTGACAGGCGAAACATATAAATTCTCCAGTGATAAAATTGACCAAAATAAGCGCGATCGCACAAACATAACTAATACCGCAACTACGGTTAAAACGGCGGTCAGCAGTTGATTGTGCAACTTCCATTCAAAACCGCCGAGATAGTGGGAACCGATGAGGGCTGCGTGGATGGCGCACAGCAAGAAAGCTGGAACGCTTAACAGGTGAATTTGCCGCCACAGTTTGCCTAAATGATGCTGAATTCGATCGACACTGGTGACAGCAGCCGGCAACATCAACAGCAGCGACAACATCCCAGCCGCCATTCCCAACTGATGCTGCGGCAACATGAAAGACACAGCATCAAAATTCCATTTCAGCGTATGATCCAGCATATGAAACGTGTGGGCGACTGCTAGGACAAATGCGCCCACACCCAAGGCGCGGCGGTAGCGCAGCAGTTGCGGCAAAAACTTGCTAATCGGACGCGCCAACAGTGCTAGCATCAAGCACAGCAGCGCTACGTGGCCGGTAAAATCGACCATTTCATCGGTTCGCAGCAAGGTAAGAATCCCGATCAAAATTGTCACCCACCCACCCATCCGAAACAGTTGACTCCGCCTGTCTGCGCTCAATCTGCCAGCAAAAAAACCTACTCCCAGCATAGTTGGCAGCGTGCCCAGTCCGAAAGCAAACATCGTCGCCGCACCGAAAACTGGATTTCCCGTTTCCGCCGCCTTAATCTGCGCCGCGTAGAGGAAACCGCAGGGAATTAAACCCCAAAGCAAACCCAAAGCCACCGGCACCCACCAGTTTTTTTGTGCTGAAAGCTTGTTCATTGCTTGTGCGACTCGATCGTGCGACATTGGGTGCAACAGTGGTAATCGCGGCAGAAAATCGGGTTTAATTTGCACCACACCGAACCAAATCAGCATTGTACCTGTCAGAAGTGCGATCGCCCGCCGCAATTCGCTACCCGTACCAGCCATTTGTCCGCCAGCAATTAACACCGAACCCAGTCCGCCAATTCCAGCGCCCACTAAGCCGTAAGCAGCAATTCGGCCCAAATTCAGCAGCAAATGAAAACGGAAAGTCGCTAATTTTTCGTTGCGGGAATTAGAGAGAGAAAACGCCACTGTCAGCGGGCCGCACATCCCCGCGCAGTGACCGAAACTGCCGAGAAATCCCAAAGTGCTAATTAGCAGCAGGTCTAGCATTTTGCTGGTTTTTTCCCAAATAACGCGATCGAGATATTAACAATATTTGCTTTGGCTATTGCCCGCTTTTTTCTTGACTTTGTACAAATATTTATCTCAGTCGATCGCTTTTGTCAAGAGACAAGTTGTCAAACTTCTTTCCAATCTCATCCATATCAAAGTTCGTCGTTCACTATCAACTATCAACTATCAACTATCAACTATCAACTATCAACTATCAACTGTCAACTATCAACTGTCAACTGTCAACTGTCAACTGTCAACTGTCAACTGTCAACTATCAACTGTCAACTGTCAACTGTCAACTGTCAACTGACAACTGTCAACTGTCAACTGACAACTGACTACTTTTGTTCTGGATGCGCCGCTTCCGGCGAAGCTGCACCCATTTGATTTATAGCAGCAATTAGCTGATAAAGCCGCCCCAAATCCCGCTGGTTGAAATGCAAAGTCAGGCGCGGCAGATCGAAGGTTTCATCTGCGGCTTCGGCGGGCAGAGCTTTAGTTTTTTCAATTTTTCCGGTGACAACAATATCGCTAAAATCAGTATTTAGCCGATCGACATTTTCCTCAGAAAGCTCAGTTTTTAAGCGAATTACCAATTTTTCGCGCACATAGCGGCAGGAGTGATAAACCAGATAAAAACTCCCGATCGCCTCGCAAGCGACATTTACATCGTCAGTAATCGTATACAGGCTGCGATCATTAGCAGAAATCAGACCTCTGCCCCGCAATTGTTTTTGAACAAAATAATTCCAATCGTGCCAATAATCGCCTCCCGGTCGATCGATCAATACCAAAGGAGCCGGCCCGAACTTGCCAGTTTGAGTCAAAGTCAGACACTCAAAAGCCTCGTCCAGAGTGCCAAAACCGCCCGGAAACAGAGCTAAAGCATCGCTCTCCCGGAGAAAAAATAACTTACGAGTGAAAAAATATTTAAAATTGAGCAATTTGGGATCGCCGGCAATGAAAGGATTAGAACTCTGCTCGAAAGGTAACTGAATGTTCAGCCCAAAAGAACGTTCAGCAGTCGCCCCCTCGTTACCCGCCTGCATAATCCCGCCACCGCCGCCAGTAATCACCATAAACCCCTGCTGGGCCATCGCCCGCGCAAAGTCTCTGGCCATCAAATATTCCGCAGATTCCGGCGACACCCTCGCCGAACCAAAAATCACAATTTTGCGAACGTGGCGGTAAGGATAAAACATCTGAAAAGCCTTTTCCATATCTCGCAGAGACGACGAGATAATTTTCCAGTCAAGGCGATCGAGTTCCTCTCCTGCCATTTGCACTACAGTCGAGAGCGATCGTTCGATCCACTGAGAGTGCTTTAACATTGGCAGGCGATCGATTAAGTCGATCACTTCAGCTTGGAGGGACTCAAAACCTTGACCAGAAGGAAGCATGAATTTTTCCGAAACGATAACAAATTGTATAGTAAAAATTAAGGGGCAAGCCAAAGTTAGAAGCTAATAGCGACCAGCAAATTGCCCTGCTGGGAACTAATAACTTTTCCTGTAGCTTTGCCCCGGTTCTGAAGCAAGTTAGCTTTCGCGGCCCACAAAGAACAGCGCGAAATCGCTCGCAGTTGAGTTAAATGTACTTTTCCAGAGTGTTGGCCAGAGTAGTTTTCGGAACTGCCCCAACCACCATATCCACACGTTGACCGCCCTTAAATATCATCAGCGTCGGAATGCTGCGGATACCGTATTGGCTGGCCACGTTAGGATTCTCGTCGGTATTAACTTTTACTACCTTGACCTGCCCTTCATATTGCTGGGCAATTTCGTCTACGACGGGTGCCACCATCCGACAGGGCCCGCACCAGGGAGCCCAAAAATCCACTAGAACTGGAACTTCGCTATCGAGCACTTCCTGCTTAAAGGTAGAGTCGGTTACTTGCGCGGCTGCTGACATCCCTAGCCATCCTTGTAAATACTATTTCTCGGATAACAAGTCTAGCAAAAAGTGTAACCACTTGCGTCAACGATTTTAAGAGAAGGCTTCTGAAGGAAGAAGGAAGGAAGACGGTAGAAGGAAGAGGGAAGACGGTAGAAGGAAGAAGGCACAAGGTTTCTGAAGGAACAAGGCACTTATGTTTCCGAAGGCACTTATGTTTCCGAAGGCAGAATGCACTTATGTAGAAAAAAAATTCTCCCACTCCCAGACTCTCCCACTCTCCCACTCTGGGCCTCTCCGGAGCTACAAGCCTCAGTTCTGTATCTAGTAAGCAAGAGCCAAGATTTCCGGTAAAAAAGGAACCGCCCGAACAGTAGTCCGGGCGGAGTGTGGTGTGAGGAGTGAACGGAAACATTCGTCTCCGCTTCTTCTATTGTGACATCTCCTTCTCGATAATTCCACAATATTCTGTAAATTTCGAGACTCTTGAACAAATTTTGTCAAGGTATGCTGGTATTTGATCGGTAAATCTACTTACCCATGCCCAACTGCTGAGCTTTTTGATAGACTTTACCCTCAGTCAGCAGAGAAGGAGCAATTACCACTTCCACTTGCTGCATCTCCTTAATATCCTTAGCGCCCAAGGTACCCATGCTAGTTTTCAGAGCTCCGAGCAAGTTGTGCGTACCGTCATCTAGGAGGGCCGGCCCCCGCAAAATTTGCTCCACAGTACCCGTAGTCCCGACACGAATCCGAGTACCCCGCGGCAAAACCGGGCTCGGAGTCGCCATCCCCCAGTGGAAGCCCCGGCCTGGAGCTTCAGCAGCCCTAGCAAAGGGCGAACCAATCATCACTCCATCGGCACCGCAAGCAATGCACTTGCAGATATCGCCGCCGGTAATTAAACCGCCGTCAGCAATCACCGACACGTATTTGCCAGTTTCGCGATAGTAGTCGTCCCGCGCGGCGGCGCAGTCTGCTACCGCTGTGGCTTGGGGAACGCCGACACCCAATACGCCCCTAGATGTGCAAGCAGCCCCCGGCCCGATACCCACGAGGATGCCAGCAGCGCCAGTTTTCATTAAATTCAGGGCGACTTCGTAGGTGACGCAGTTGCCCAAAATTACTGGGATTGGCATCTCTTGGCAAAATTGAGTTAAGTCTAGAGGCGTTACCGATTCCGGGGAAAGGAAAGCTGTTGACACTACAGTTGCTTGTACGAAAAATATATCGGCTCCTGCTGCTGCAACTGCTGAGCCGTATTTGCTCGCGCCGGCGGGGGTAGCGCTGACTGCGGCAATCCCTCCTGCATCTTTAATTTCTCTAATTCGCTGACCGATTAATTCTGGCTTGATGGGTTCGGCATAGAGTTTCTGCATCAGGGAGACGAATTCGTGGTTCCCCACAGAAGCGATGCGCTCTAATATTGGCTGGGGGTCGGCATAGCGGGTGTAAATTCCTTCTAGGTTGAGGACGCCCAGTGCTCCCAATTCCGACAGCAAAACGGCCATGCGGACATCGACTACTCCGTCCATTGCGCTGGCGATGATCGGGATTTCTCGATCGATCCCGCCAATCTGCCACCGGGTGTCTGCCAAACTCGGATCGAGGGTGCGCTGTCCGGGTACAAGCGCGATTTCATCTATGCCGTAAGCTCGGCGAGCACTTTTGCCTCGCCCAATTTCAATATTCACGCTGTTTCACTTCCACAATGTATTTAAATTAGAGTAACAAAATCGTAGCCTGTCGGCAGGTAGCGATCGCGCGAATCAGTTTAAAAAAGCTTGATCTTGATTCTAATTCTATGAAATCCAAGGGCGTACTCTTCCTCAGCAACGGCCACGGCGAAGACGCGATTAACTGTCAAATTATCCAAGCTTTGAGAGCATCTTCCTCAGATATGGATCTGGCGGCGATGCCGATTGTCGGTGACGGGGCTGCTTACGCGCGATCGGGCGTACCAATTATTGCCCCCACCAGTAAAATGCCGTCAGGCGGCGTTTTTTACTAGAGACGCTTTGACTGCTGCTGACTTAAATCAACAGGGTTTAAAAAAAGCTCAGTTTGTCGGAAGTCCTGTGATGGAGAACCTCAGTGCTACTGGTAAAGATTTGCAGTTAATGCCAGGTGTTCGGACTTTAGACGATTGCCTAAAAAATGGCTTAGAAAGAATGGGGCGATCGGGCGGCAGCATGAATATTGCTAACTACCTGGCAAAATATCTAAACTAGAGCAATATCGGTAGCCCGAAACCGGGTTTTTGCTGAGAATACCCGTCACAGAACGCAGAAACGGCAAAAAACCCGGTTTCTTTGGTCGGAGTGCGCTATTATTTCAACAACTCAGAAACAGTTTTAAATGCGTAACCTTTTGACTGCAAGGTCTTGACAATTATCTCGGTTGCTGCTACCGTTTTCGAGCGATCGCCCCCACCATCGTGCATCACCACAATCGAGCCCGATCGCACATTATCAATCACCCGATTAGCGATATCTTCCGCCGTGAGTGTTTTTTCATAATCTTGAGAATCCACATCCCACATAATCAATTTCTTGTGCATTTGCGACAGCAAATAAGACAAAACTACAAATCTCCGACCCCAAGGCTGCCGAAAACTAATACTATCTTGCTTAACCCCAAATTTCTGCAAAAGTTTGTCCGTTTTTTCAATTTCCGACAGATACTCGCGGGGTTTAAACATCATATCCTTGAATGTAACCCTTTAAAGCAACACCCCGTAGAAAAGGATCTATTTCCTCATAACTGCGACCCATATTAGGGAAGTTAATTAAATCCCTACACTTTTTATCAAACTCCTCAACAAACCGTTCTCCGGCTTCAATATTTCGATTTGCAAAGTAATCAGAGATTTCATCTAGATCGTGACTAGCCTCTGGGGAGATCGTGTAGCGACTCATCTTTGGTTCTCCCGCATTTTGCGGAATTTTTCCTGCAATCTCGCTACAACAATTTCTCCATCAATTCCTTCACCGCGATCGAGTTGAGCTATTCCTAATGCTACCTTGGGCTGCGTTTCTTCTACCCATTTTTGATAGCTGTCCATCTCTTGTTGTTGGCTGCTGCGCGTTAGGAGTTCCAATGCGGCCGCGATTATATCATCAGCCGAAGGATATCTGCCACTTTTAATCTGCATTTCTATGAATTTTTTGTGTTCAGGCTGGAGAGTAATTTTCATACAGTAGTACGAAAGCTAACTATAAATAAAATTAATTGAACAATACTCAAGTTTTTTTTAAGCAACAGTAATCCCCAACATGATTTCACTGCCAGACATCACAATTGTCAGCCAAATATATGAAAGTGCCAATTCCCTCGTATACCGAGGCATCCTCAAATCAAATCAGCAACCTGTGATTTTGA
Source organism: Microcoleus sp. MP8IB2.171 (assembly GCA_030248405.1). Lineage (GTDB taxonomy): Bacteria > Cyanobacteriota > Cyanobacteriia > Cyanobacteriales > Microcoleaceae > Microcoleus. The sequence goes on along the minus strand of JARCMA010000477.1, from coordinate 893 downwards.
AACTCCTCAAAGAAGATTACCCCACACCAGCCGAACTCTACCGCTATCAGCAGGAATACGAAATCACTCGCCGTCTTAATATAGAGGGAACAATTAAAGCCTACGAGTTGAGAAAATACCAGAATACCCAACTGATGTTGTTGGAGGATTTTGGCGGAGAGTTATTAAAAATTATGCTGGAACGTCGTACCTTTGAACTGCTAACCAACCAGTTGCCTTTTAAATCCGTTGATGCACTTGAGTTAGTCCATTGCCATATTGCCAAACAACCGACTCCTCCTCATGAAATTAATCCAGAAATACCCTTGACTGTCTCAGAAATTGTCATGAAGTTAATGGCGAAAAAGGCGGAACATAGATATCAGAGTGCTTGGGGAATCAAGGCAGATTTAGAAAATTGTCTCGCTCAATCAATCAGTGGTGAAATTAAAGCTTTTTCCTTGGGATACCAAGATATTTCTCCTCAATTGCAACTACCTCAAAAACTGTACGGGAGAGAATCACAGATTGAGTCCTTATTGACTGCTTTTGTTCGCGTAGCGTCTGGGAAAGAGAAACAAGTAGGGGCGGGTCTAGCACATAACCTGAGTAACCCAACGACAACTAAGTCACAAAATTTGCCCGTACAAGGACAAACTGAACTCATGCTAATTTCTGGATACTCTGGCATCGGGAAATCAGCTTTAGTTCAGGAACTCTACAAGCTCATTACTGAAAAAAGCGGCTACTTTATTGCAGGTAAATTTGACCAATTGCAACGCGATATTCCCTATCAAGCTTTAGTCGCTGCCTTCCAAGAATTGGTGCGACAATTACTCACCGAAACTCAATCGCAATTACAGCAGTGGCAAGAGAAGATTCGACGCGCATTAGGCAGCAACGGACAAATTATT
>JARCMA010000476.1 GCA_030248405.1 Microcoleus sp. MP8IB2.171 | reverse complement strand
TGTTGGCGATCTCAAGGATAGTCTAGGCAAGTGTGCAGGGCTGATCTATAAGTCTTTACGTTGCAATACATTCAGAGAAAGAACAGATTCACTGTTGCAAGCGAAAATCCAGTGTGAAAAATTAACTCACTGCCATCCGAAACTGAAGCATACTCTTTTTTCAAGTCTCGGTGACTTCCTCGGAAGTGCAGAACTTTACAAGGATGCACTGGATTGCTATCAGAAAGCACTGGAGTTAGACCAAGGTAATGCATCCACTTTTCTTGGGCAGGGTGTGGCTCTAGGCAATCTAGAGCGGCCCGAGGAAGCGCTGGAAAGTTTGCAAAAAGCGCTAGACCTCGCTCCTGAATCTGTTGATGCTTGGGTAAATCGAGGGGCTGTACTAGGCAATCTAAAGAGATATGAGGAAGCGCTGGAAAGTTTGCTAAAAGCGCTAGACCTCGCTCCTAAATCTGTTGATGCTTGGGTAAATCGAGGGGCTGCACTACGCACTCTAGAGAGATATGAGGAAGCGCTGGAAAGTTTCCAAAAAGCGCTAGACCTCGATACTGAATCTGTTGATGCTTGGGTAAATCGAGGGAATACACTCTATAATCTAGAGAGATATGAGGAAGCGCTGGAAAGTTATCAAAAAGCGCTAGACCTCGCTCCTGAATCTGTTGATGCTTGGGTAAATCGAGGGGCTGTACTACTTAATCTAAAGAGATATGAGGAAGCGCTGGAAAGTTTGCAAAAAGCGCTAGACCTCGCTCCTAAATCTGTTGATGCTTTGGTAAATCGAGGGAAGACACTCAATAATCTAGAGAGATATGAGGAAGCGCTGGAAAGTTTCCAAAAAGCGCTAGACCTCGATACTGAATCTGTTGATGCTTGGGTAAATCAAGGGGCCTCACTCTATAATCTAGAGCGATATGAGGAAGCGCTCGAAAGTTATCAAAAAGCCCTAGACCTTGATCCTAAATCTGTTAAAAATTGGGCCAATCAAGGGAGTGTTCTCCTTCATCTAGAGCGATATGAGGAAGCCCTTACTTCTTGCGATCGAGCTTTTGAGATTGATTCTAAGAATTATCAAGCACTGAACACTCAAGCACTAGCATTAAGTCTTCTCAAGAATTTTGAGAAAGCTATTACAGCCATTGATGAAGCAATTAACTTAAAGCCTCAAGAAGTATTATACGGGGCTAATCGTGGCATTATTTTGGCCAGGTATGGTCGATACACCGAAGCCCTTGCTGACTGTGAACAAGCGATTAAGCAAGATCCTAAGCATGAGAGTGGCTATTATGGTAAAGCCTGCTGCTACGCACTACAACGTGAGATTGGACAGGCTATCGATAATCTACAGAAAGCGATTGATATTGCACCTCGTCGAAGCCGAAGGGAAGCAAAAAAAAACCCAGATTTTGACAGTATCCGAGATGATGAACGATTTCGAGCTTTGATGTAATTAGCCTCATTTTAATTTCATTGTGTAATTTTTATATATCGAGGTTGACTTTTTACGCGATCGATCCAAGTTTGAATAGCTGGAAATCTGGTTAAATCAAATCCGCCCTCCCCAGCAACGTGAGTATAAGCAAATAAACCGATATCAGCAATAGTATAGCGATCGCCCGCAAAAAACTCATTTTCTGCTAAATGCTGTTCCATCACCCCCAAAGCAGCATAACCCGGTGCTTGTTTTTGTTTAAGTGCTTCCTGATATTCTTCAGCTTTCCCTGTCAAATACCAAAAACGAGAAGTAGCAATAAAAGGTTCGTGACTGTACTGTTCAAAAAACAACCACTGCATGACTTGAGCGCGTTCAAATTTATCGGTGGGGAAAAACTCAGTTTCTTCGCTCAAGTAAAACATAATCGCATTCGATTCAAAGAGAAATTTACCCGGTGCGATTTCTAACACCGGAATGCGGCCATTGGGATTTTTGACCAAAAATTCAGGTGTACGGCTTTTTCCTTGGAGAATATCAATTTCTGTGCGATCGAAGGGAATATTAAGTTGAGTTAAGAGCAAGCGAACTTTATAGCAATTGCCCGAGGGGGAATACTCGTAAAGTTTAAACATGAGTCTTGAGAATATTTTATGATCTTAAATTATCTCATAAATTAGATAATTTAGGCACGATGAGTTAACTGTTGTTTGCTAAAATTATTTTGGCGATCGACACCGATCGCCAAAACCAGCCACTTCTGCCAGCGTATAAAGCGGCCGGCCCTTCACCTCCTCGTAAATCCGCCCCACATACTGGCCCAAAATCCCAATACTGACCAACTGCACCGCACCCAAAAAGAAAACCGCCATAATCACAATTGTCAAACCAGTTAATGCCGAACCCGCAGAGAAAAGACGCCAATACAAAACCAAAAAAGCCATCAAAACAGACACGAAAGCCGAAAATAAACCCAAATAAATCGACAGTTGCAGAGGAACTTTTGAAAAAGACACTAAACCGTTCATCGCCAAAGCAAAAGATTTACTGAACGTATACTTAACATCGCCAGCAAAACGCGGATCACGTTCAAACTTAACTGCGGTTTGTTTAAAACCAATCCAAGCCCGCAGTCCCCGAATGTAGCGGTTCCGTTCAGGCATTGCATTGAGTACGTCCACCACGCACCTATCCATCAAACAAAAATCTCCCGTATCTATGGGAATATCAACATCAGCAAGATTCCGCAAAATGCGATAATACATATAAGCTGGCAACCGCTTAAACCAACCTTCTTGACGGCGTTGAGTGCGCTGAGCGTAAACAACTTGATAGCCCTGCCGCCACTGTTCTACCATATCTATAATTAGCTCGGGCGGGTCTTGCAAATCGCCGTCCATGATGACTACAACTTGACCAGTAGAAAAGTTTAAACCAGCAGTTACAGCTATTTGGTGGCCGAAATTGCGGGCAAAACTGAGATAACTAATTCGCGAGTCTTGTTCGTGCAATTTTCGCAAAAGTTCGAGAGAGCGATCGCGGCTACCATCATTGATTAAAATTAATTCTACTGGGCCGTCCATTCGATCCATCACGGCACTAATTCGCCGATACAATTCAGCGATATTTTCTTCTTCGTTATATATAGGAATTACCAAGGAATACTTAGGTGTATCGTTCATTGCAGTTTCTGTTTAAAAATCTGATTTTCAACCGTTAAATCAAAACTTTCTTTTTCCCCAAACACGCTGGCTGCTTCACGAGAGAGGTTCGGCACGTAATCTCGCTCTTTGAGCCAGACAACAGCAGCAGACAAAATAGCAGCTTACCAAAACTTATCTATTTTCTTAAATACGAAAAATAAAAGACACCATAAGACTGACGCACGCCAAACGAAAATATCTGTTATCATAGATGTTTAGTCAGATTATAAAAATTACAATCATAACCCATCGATTCAAAATTGCATGACAAATTCCAATTATCTTTGGCAAGCAAATCAAGACTTAAGCGAAGCTTGTCTGCAACATCCCTTTGTCAGAGGCATGGCTGACGGCAGCCTCCCCCAAAATAGTTTTGCATATTACGTTGCACAAGACGCATTTTTTCTGGGATCATTCGCTCGCGCTTACAGTATCGCTGCGGCAAAAGCACCCGACTGGGATGGGTTTGAAATCCTCCATAATCTCGGCAGCGGCGTTTTAGAAGAACTTCGTTTGCATCAAGGATATGCAGCCAAATGGGGGGTAAACTTGCAAGAGGCAAAACCGGGAATCGCTACCCGCCGCTACACAGATTTTTTATTAGCGACAGCCTGGGGAAGTGGTGTAGGTTTGACAGCAGCCGCGATGACTCCTTGCTTGCGGTTGTATGCTTTTTTGGGACAGCAGCTAGCTAAACCTAATATACCGGAACACGCCTTTAGCGACTGGATTTCCACCTATAGCAGCCCTGATTTTGAGATTTTAGCAAAACGGCTAGAAAATTTGGTCGATCGCTACGCAGAAGCTGGGCCGGAAGTAGAAGCAACCTATCGCTACGCTATGCTGTGTGAAAGAGACTTTTTTCAGGCAGCTTGGGAAATAGAGTAAATTAAGTTTATGAAAAAGATATGGAGAAGTATCTTAAGCTACCTACACCCACGCAGCAAATTTAACAGCCATGTACAGCAGGAATTTAGCAAATAATGTCATAACAGCATATTCCCAGCCAGGCTGACTACTCAACACTAAACCAAGTCCGACCGAGAGCGACGCAATGCCGTAAGCGTGTCGGTGAACCGATTGCAGAGCACCGGAGTTTATCAGTAGCGCTAAAGAGGAAAAACCGAAACAGACGACTTTCAGTTGACAGTTGACGGTTGACAGTTGACAGTTAATAGCGACTTCTACCTGGAAGGAAGAGGATTGGAGTAATGAATAGTCTTCTTTTAATTTCTCCCGATCAGGGTTCCGGCTTTAAACCAATTATTTCTGGTAATACTCAGCCTTTTTAGCAAATACGACAACAAATAGCCACCGCCCAAAGTCATCGCAACTTTACTAACAGCTTGCAACCACCAATAAGACCTCCAAAAACGCCCAACTATTAATTAGTCCCCGTGCTAATTCCACTTGCATTCCAAGAGTCGTCAACCCGCGATCAACAAAGGAAATAGCGGATAAAAAGCTACAGAATGCTGCTGCTCGTCATCTGCATAGCTGTAGCCTAAATTAGCGATTTTGACGTACCATTTACCGTCCCAGTGTGAAAACAGTTCCCAGCCACTTTTGCGAAAGAAGCTGCTTACAAAACTCAGAGGCGGCCCAATCGCATACACGGGCGGATTTTTGCAGACGAAAGGAGCAATTACCTGCATCCCGATCGCAATTACCGATCGGCTCAGAAACCACATAGCAATTACAAAAATTAACCCGTCCCTGCTTTTGGAGCGCGGACGGTGCGGAATTACTTCTAGTCCTAAATCCGTATTTGCCATGGCTAAAACAGCGCAAGACTGTAGATTTAAAATTAAAGTATAGTCCGCTGTCGAGTGTTCGCCAAATATATACGTAAGTAAAGCGGTACTGGTAATTTTAACGTCCGAGTTTATTGGGAATCCCTTCGCAGCCGCCGGGAATAGTCTCTCTCGACTTCGAGCCGCACCAAGTGCAGCAGTAATAGCGCTGCTCCTCCGACAGCCGCTTGACACCCGTGAAATCAGCACGTTCAACCACAGCACCAGTATGTTCCCCCGTTTGATAGTTGGGAAATTCGGTACGGCTGCGGGGGGATGCAGTTTCTGTCGAGCCGTAGAATAACGCGGCGCCTCTCATGTCGGCGCGAGCGAGATTGGCGTCGTACAAGACAGCGCGCGAGAGGTTGGCTTTCACTAAATCGCACTTGCTGAGATTGGCGCGGACGAGGTTGGCTTCGCTCAAATCCGTCCACCGCAAATCGGTGCCAGCCAGGTCAGCACCCGCTAACATGACATTGAGATCGATAACGCGGATACCGTGATCTCTATCTTCTGCGTAGCCGCCGTCGCCGTCAAGGATGGGGCGGCCTAAAAGCCGATCGCGCTTCAGAGGAGTAACCAATCTCGACTGCGACAAAAACCGCAGAATTTTAGCTTTACCTTCAGCATCTACACTGCTCATAATTGCAGCGGTGCGGCCTTCTGCGATCGCCCTTTCCTGCGGCCAGTCTTCCAAAAACCCTTGTTCGTCAAGGGCTAAGTCGGAAACCCCTTGAAAATAAGCATCGATCGTTTGCTGCTGCGTAATTCTGTTTTGCTGAATCGTCAAATCTTTCGAGATCACGTACTGCCGCCAAGCCACATAAACGCCTAAAATTGCGATCAAAATTTGGCCCAAAGCGCCGATCAGCTCGCCGAGAGCGCCGATCGCCTCCCAGTTGATTTGGATGTTGCGGCTTCCCGGTTCAGTATTAGTACCGCTGAGCATCAGCAAGCCAACAATCCCAGCTAAAAGCCCGAAGCAGGCGACGATCAGCGTGCGCCAAGTCGGCGGAATTACCTGCGCCCAGATTTTGCCCCAACTTGGCCACATCAGCCGCAGCGATATGCCGATCGCACCGACGGCGCCAATTAAGCCCAGCCAAATGTTGTCATTGGCCAGCCCAAAAATCATCGCTGCGATCAACCCCAGCGTCAGCACTGATCCCGACTTCTCAGGAGTCGTTTGTTCCGGGTGCGGCGGCAATAAAACCTTGCGAGTTGGAGGCTGCGACACCGGTTTTTCCGGTTCAGCAGTAGCGACGATTATCCCTGATTCTGTTGGCACATTAGGGTTCGCACCGTTCTGACTTTCTACAGTCACGTTAGATTCAGGGCGATTGGGTTGAGAAGAGTTGTTGTCTGGTGTCATGCGTTGAGGCAAATGCTAATTTTAGCCGGTCATTAAAACGATTTTAACTAACTTTCGCAGGATTTTAGATAGCATTACAATAGAAATATCCACTAATTACACTCAAAGAGGTAACATATTATGACCCTGGTACTCCCCAATCTGCAAGAAAAACAAATGGGTCAAGTAATCACTACAATCACCGTCACGAATCGCATCGATCGAGTTATGGCAGAACGGGGATTTATTACTGCTGAGGAAGTTCGCTCTGTTATCCTCGATAACGTTGTTGTCGATACCGGAGCCACTCTGCTTTCCTTGCCAGCTCGCATTATTAGCCAGTTAGGCTTAATACAAGTAGGAGAAAGAGATGTAGAAACATCAGCGGGCATAAAAAAGGGTCGAATTTTTGCCGATGCTCAAATTATTGTAGAGGGGAGAGAAGGGAGATTTGATTGTTTAGAGTTACCCGAAGGCGTTTCGGCTGTTTTGTTGGGCGTGATTCCAATGGAAGAACTAGGCTTAGAACCTGATTTAAAAAATCGACGATTGCGAGTATTGCCGATGAACAATCAGCAAACGTATCTTATGGGTTAGTCGATCGGCATTTACCGTAGCACCAACCTCTCGCGTGTGATTACTATCATGTTCCCTCAATTACCCGGCATCAAAAATGTTTGTATTGAGGACTAAACTCCTCATAAAAGTTAGATGACTTTAGTCCTCAATACCAACAAGTTTTATTTTTTAGGCAGGATAATATTACCTGCGGTTAAAAACATCATACCAAAAAACTTTATTTTTGGGTATATGTAAGTTTTTTGTCCTACATCTAGCGAGCAGAATAAGCCTTGAGCAAATACACGCCAACCGTCCCAAATATCAAAACAATTATCCCCAAAACTAACTCCACACTAAACCTTTGAGCATTGCCCAAAGCGACAAGAATTTGCTGCCGCACCACAAACGCCAACAGCCAGCAAATCTCCGCCTTCAGCCAAGCCAAAAGGCCTCGCCCCAACAGATATTGCCGACGAGCGTTCTCAGAAGTAATCGGTACGAGATAATTAAAAGTATGCGGATAGCGCGATACCGCAGTTAAAACCGCAAAAATAATGGCAGCAACCGCCGGCATGATCCAAATCGTCACCTTGTCGCCCCAAGCATCAGCCAGCCCCCCCAAGCCGAAATGAATCGGAATTCGATCGGGCAAAACTGCCCAAAACTGTACAATGAGTAAAACAGCCAGCAAAATCGCGATCGCAGCTAAAAGCTCTACCGCCACTAAAACAGGCGAAAGCCCCAGAGAAATAACCGGCCGTTGGTTTGGTGCGTTTCCAGTCATGGCTACTTAAAATTAGATTAATATTAGAAATAATAGTATTGGTTCCAATTTCATCCTCCAACAGCTTTGGTTGGGGGTTTCCAAACATCCCGCGAGGTTATATGACGGCTCAGGTCTTGATTGAAAAGCAAAAGTTAGAAAAACCGCCCCTAACAATACACACATTAGGCGATCGCGTCCTGCGGCAGCCAGCCAAGCGCGTCAAAAGCGTCGATGCAGAAATTCGGCAGCTAGTCCGAGAAATGCTACAAACCATGTACAGTGCAGACGGCATCGGTTTAGCCGCCCCCCAAGTCGGAGTCCACAAACAAGTAATCGTCCTCGACTGCGACCCGGAAAACCCCGCCACACCCCCAATCGTTTTGATCAATCCCACCATCAAAAGTAGCAGCAGCGATATCTGCATCTTGCAAGAAGGGTGTTTGAGCATTCCGGGAGTTTATTTAGAAGTCAAACGCCCAGAAGTCATTGAAGTCTCCTACCGCGACGAATACGGCCGCCCACAAACCCTGATAGCAACAGAGTTACTGTCGAGGGCAATTCAGCACGAAATGGATCACCTCAACGGAGTGCTGTTTGTAGACAGAGTAGAAAACAAGCTGGCACTGAATGAAGCATTAGTCAAGCATAAATTTTCCCCAAAAGCAGTAAAATCAGTATGATGGCAGGAACTCCGAAAAGTGGTTTACTCTTAGCTCTTTGTTGCATCAGTGCGATCGCGGCAGTCGGCTCCATCTTTGAGCTGTCATCGGGAGAAGCTCAACTTGGCAATTTAGTCACGGGCATCATCCTCGCCCTCAGCGTACCGCTAACTGGCATATTTTTCTATGCAGCCGTTCAGGATGCCAGGGCAAATCTATAAGCAGAGTTATTAGTCATTAGTCATTAGTCAGCAGTTATGAGTAATTAGTAATTAGTAATTAGTCAGCAGCTAACAACCAATAACTGTGGAATAAAGACTGCTCAAAAATAACATCAGCTAACAGCTCGCGAGCTCATGACCAATGACTAATGACTAATGACTAATGACTCATAACTCATGACTAATGAAATCGGATTTCTGCGACAAGTGCCAGCCAAAGACGCTGTGGGAACCCCAGCATCCCAGTACCAACTTTCTGATGATGGGGAATTGGTCATCGGACGCGATCGCAATTGTCAAATAGCTTTAGAGTCGATCGCCCACGGCATGGTTTCCCGTCGCCACGCCATGATCCGTCCCCTAACTCATGGTACTTTGACGAGATGGGAAATTTGCGACCTCAACAGCGCTAACGGAACTTATATCAACGGAAAAAAGCTCTCTGGCTGCCAAACTTTAGAAACAGGCGATCGCATCAGTCTCGGCCTTGACGGCCCTGAATTTATATTTGAATCTCCCGTAACCCCTTACCAAAATCAACCCGGATTCCCTGCACGACAAACGGGCAATTTTGCTGGTAGCGAAAAAGATGCTCTCACTTTAACTCAATTATTCCCGATCGCCTCCACCGGCAAACAATTAAGCCAAAAAGCATACTTATATCCCGGTATTGCGACAGTTATTTTTGTCGTGTCGATGTTTCTCGCCGTCGGAAATTCCGCAGCCTTCAACTTCCTGCTGTCAGCTTACCTCGCCGGTGCGGCTTACTACTTTATCTATCAACTGTGCGGCAAACACAAGCCTTGGTGGGTATTGCTTGGTACCGCTTTAGCAACAGTCCTGATACTGCTAAGCCCCTTATTGATTGGATTTATATTAGTATTTAGAGAAATTTTGCCCGGCCGCCTGCCAGCCGAAGGCGAAGCAATCAGTTTTTTCCCTTTTTTGACCAGAATGTTTTTCGGGGCGGGTCTAATGGAAGAATTGCTGAAAGCGCTGCCCGTTTTGGGAGCGATGTTGCTGGGAAATTGGCTAAAAAATCCGTGGCGCGATCGAATCGGTGTTTGGGAACCTTTAGACGGAATTTTGTTAGGAAGTGCCTCAGCAGTCGGCTTTACACTGTTAGAAACTCTGGGGCAGTACGTTCCCAATGTCATCCAAAATGTCACCCTGCAAGCAGGGCCGGACGCCGGACAATTAGTAGGATTGCAGTTGCTAATTCCCCGCATTTTGGGTTCCGCTGCCGGACACATGGCTTACAG